>JAGLHV010000227.1 GCA_023143305.1 bacterium
AGCCGAGGGAAGTCACTGATTTTCTGACTTTTGTCAATATCTTCTTTTTCAAAAGTCAGAACAATATTTTACACTATTTTTTTATTTTACTATATTTAAAAGCACTAAAATTCCGGATTAAATTTCCATTGGTACAATTTATTCAATTCATCACGGAAAGAAGAGATATTAGGAGCAAGTCGGACTATCTGTTCATATTCTTTAATCGACTTATCCAATCTCCCCCACCGGAGATACTTTTGCGCCAACTTTTTTTTATACCACACATTTCGAGGCTCTAACTCTACTGCAATTTTGAATTCGTCCAAAGCATTAAGGAAGTATCCCTCCTTTTCATATATATCTCCTAACTGCATATGATATTCAGCAACTACAGGATTAGTAAGTACACTGCGCGAAATATTTGCTTTTGCCTGAATTAATTTGCCCTCTTTTAAGAAATTTTGTCCCCTTTTATAAAATTGAGCACTTAAATGGATCAAACCAAACAAGAGCATTAAAAAAATAATTACCAGGTAAACAGATATTTTAACCATATACGAAGTTTGATTTGTCTCTTTTTTTTCTTTAGGCAAAATTATTCCTATCAAAAAACAACAGGGAAAGGTAATTGCTATATTATGCAGATTAAACTCCACCCCTGCCTGTATCAGCACACTACACAAAGCAGCAAAAAAACCCGGATATAACAATTTCCCGGGAATTACACTTTGTAATAATTTTATTATTATCCACCCAAAAAGAATAAAACCTACTATTCCCATTTCAGCTAATAAATTTAAATATTCATTGTGTGCATATTGTGCGGTATAAATTCCTTCCATTCTTTTATACCGGGGATAATAATCTCTAAAAGTCCCCAGGCCGCAACCTAAAACAGGATAATCACTCCATAACTTCGCCGTATCTTCCCAAATAATCAGCCGTTCATAAGAATAAGAATCGCTTCTTTTAAATCCCCCCCCTACCTTTGAAAAGAAGAAACAATAAATTAAGGTCATTAAAACTAACACCAGTCCTGCAAGTAAAAACTTTTTGTTTTTAATATAAATTAATATCAAAAAAGAAAAAAGCAAAGTAATCAATCCAGAACGGGAATTAGTCGAAAAAACAAGTATAAATCCCATAATTAAATATATAAACAAACCTACTTTAAGGCCTTTTTTTATTTTTCTAAATAAAATAATCCCCCCGGCTATCAAAATAGCAAGCGTTAAATACCCGGCTAAATGATTATCGTTGGCCATACGGGGCAAAAAAAATAAAGGAAATTGACCAACTATATTGGGTAATAAATTTCTCATTATTACCTGAAACATTTTTATACCGGAAACAATTAAAAAGAAAATAGTAAATCGTCGAATACTATCTTTATTATCAAAAACATTTATTACCATAATCAATAATAAATACAAACTAATAAACATACATATTTGCATCAAGGTAAAAGAGAAATTAGAGGTTTTGGATAAGGAAAGCAGGGAATACAATAAAAAAAATAATATTGGAAGATTGATTTTTACAGTATAACGGGGAAAATAATTTATTATCCAGAAAAAAAAGATAATTACCACTAATAAGTTTACTAAGGAATTGGTAAACATATCTATGGTGCTGGGAACAAATAAGGTTATTACTAATAAAAAAAGAAGGCTATATTCTATTAATTTTTCTTTAATCTGTATCATTGATATTATTCTACTTTAATTTTACTCAATTTATTTCCCATTAAAAAGCCGAAAATTACTACAATAAAATACACTCCCAAAGCTAAGTAAAAAGTTATTTTAGTTATCATAAAAGCCAGCAAACCCAAAATAAAACAAAACAAATAACTTAAAAACACTATTTTCTTCCGGTTAAATCCCAGAACTTCCAATCTTAGAGCATAATGGTCCCGGCTGCCTAAGAATATCGATTTTCCCTGTTGAAAACGCAAAATCATCACCAACAATGTGTCATAAAGAGGAACCCCTAATATTAAAATCGGAGAAAATAAAGCAATATTATTAATCCGGGTATAACTCTCTCCCAAAGAAATTGCCGCTAATACAAATCCAATAAAAAGACTTCCTGTATCTCCCATAAAAATTTTAGCCGGTATAAAATTATATTTTAAAAAACCCAGGCAACTTCCCATTAGAGCAACCGCAGCAAAATTAACATAAATTTGTTCCGTGGGTAACCCGATAAAAAAGAAAAAAAGGCAGGCAATTATCGCTATACCTGCAGATAATCCATCCATAACGTCGATAATATTGAAGGCATTAGTAATACCCACCACCCATAAAATAGTGAACAAAACTGACAGATAAACAGGTGAAATAAACCTTATTCTAATACCAAACAAAATCAAAATTATTGCCAAAAGAAGTTGAATAAAAAATTTTATTTTAAAATTTACCGGTTTAATGTCATCTAACAAACCTACCAGCATAATAATTATTCCCCCGAAAATTATTCCGCGCAAAGCCCGCAATGTCCCGGTAGGAAAAGAAGTAAAAAAACGAATAACCAGCAAACTAACGATAAAACCAACTCCTATGGCTATCCCACCCAGATAAGGTACCGGTTCTTTATGTGTTTTTGCATGATGGCTATTGGGTAAATCTACAATATTATGATAAATTGCTATTTGCCGCATTAAAGGCGTAAGGCTAAAACTTAAGATAAAAGCAATGCAAAAGGTTAAAAAATAAAGCATTTTTCCTCCCTGATGTATATATACTCGCAGAAAATTAAACCTGGACCCTTCGCCTCCTTACAGTCTGCTCAGGATCAATTCGACTACAG
>JAGLHV010000228.1 GCA_023143305.1 bacterium
CTGTTATCTATGGACTATGGACTGTATTATTTGTTGCCTTTGTCTTTATCTTTTATCTTTTCTAACTAATAAAACTAATCTAAACCAATTCAACCGTCTTTTAACCGTCTTTTACGTCCCTATCTGCCAGGAATTTAAATATTTCTTTTGCTTAGCAGTAAGAACATCAATCTTTATTCCTGTCGATTTCAATTTCAAGCGGGCAATTTTAACATCTATCTGTTCAGGAACAGGATAAACCTTGCTTTCTAATTTTTTTCTATTCTTGATGAGAAATTCCGCACATAGTGCCTGATTAGCAAAACTCATATCCATTACTGATGCTGGATGGCCTTCTGCAGCAGCAAGGTTTACTAATCTGCCTTCGGCAATTAAATTTATTTTTCGACCATTTTGTAGAGTATATTCCTGGACAAAAGAACGTGCTTTGCGATTTTTTTTACTCATTTTTTTCAAATCCCCTACATCAATTTCTACATTAAAATGCCCCGAATTACAAACAATCACTCCGTCTTTCATTACCTTAAAATGTTCTTTTCTCAATACGCTTATATCTCCGGTAAGGGTAATGAAAATATCACCTAATTTTGCCGCTTCGGCCATAGGCATCACCCAATAGCCATCCATCAAAGCCTCCAGAGCCCGCAAAGGATTAACCTCGGTAACAATAACATTTGCCCCTAAACCTTTAGCCCGCATAGCCGCACCCCGGCCACACCAGCCATAACCGCAAACTACTACATTCTTTCCGGCAATTAAAACATTGGTAGCTCGAATAATGCCATCCATAGTCGACTGTCCCGTACCATAGCGATTATCAAATAAATGTTTGGTATCCGCATCATTTACGGCAAAAATCGGATAAGCTAAAACCTTATTTTTTTCCATACTTCTCAGTCGAATTACTCCGGTAGTAGTCTCCTCCGTTCCACCGATAATATTTTTAATTAACTCTTTCCTTTTACTGTGAACCATAGAAACCAGGTCTGCCCCATCATCCATAGTAATCTGTGGTTTCTGATCCAGCAGTGTTTTAATATGTTGATAATAAATCGTGTTATTTTCTCCTTTTATGGCAAACACAGGTATATTGTGATGTACTACCAAATGGCTGGCAACATCATCCTGAGTAGATAAAGGATTGGAAGCACAAAGAGAAACCTGGGCTCCCCCCGCCTTAAGGGTAATAGCCAAATTAGCTGTTTCTGTAGTTACATGCAAACAACAAGCTATTTTTATATTACGAAGAGGTTTTTCTTTTGCAAACCTTTCTTTTATTAAACGCAACACCAACATTTTACTTTCCGCCCATTCAACCCGCATTTTTCCTTCCTGGGCTTTCTTTGTGTCTTTGATATCGTATTTCACTTTTTCCTCCTCTTTTAATTTTTAACCTTTGTCCTTGACTTTTATATTCCTGCCTTTTTTCGTAAAATCTCCGCTTTATCTGTTTTTTCCCAGCTAAACTCTTCCTCTGTTCTTCCAAAATGGCCGTAAGCCGCTGTTTTCAAATAAATAGGCCTACGCAAATTAAGTTCGTTTATTATCCCTTGCGGGGTCAAAGAAAAATTTTCTTTGACTAATTCAGCTATCTTCTTTTCAGATATTTTAGCTGTTTCTTCCGTATCAATCATAACTGAAACAGGATCGGCTACACCGATAGCATAGGCTAATTGAATATTACATTTATCCGCCATTCCCGATGCTACAACATTCTTAGCAATATATCTGGCCATATAAGAAGCAGAACGGTCTACTTTAGTGGGATCCTTCCCGGAAAAAGCCCCTCCGCCATGCGGAGCCATTCCCCCATAAGTATCTACAATAATCTTTCTTCCGGTCATTCCTGTATCTGATTGTGGGCCGCCAACTACAAACTTTCCGGTAGGATTTATAAAATATTTAGTTTCTTTATCCAAAAACCGTTGCTCAATAATGGGATTAATCACTGCCTCAATAATTTCATCTGTAGCTTTTTGAGTTATTTTTTTTCCTGTAGAATCCAGTATCTCTTCTGTGTGCTGCGATGATATTACAACTGTATCCACCCGATGGGGAACTCCGTCTTTATATTCTACCGTTACCTGTGATTTCCCATCCGGGCCTAAATATTTGAGGATTTCCTCTTTCCTCACTTGTGCCAATCTTTTGGTCAATCGATGTGCCAACATAATCGGTAAAGGCATAAGTTCTTCGGTTTCCCTGCAGGCATAACCAATCATCAAACCCTGGTCTCCTGCCCCCCCGATATCTACCCCCTGAGAAATATCCGGTGATTGACTTCCGATAGCATTAAGAACAGCACAGGTTTCATAATTAAAACCATATTTAGCGCTTGTATATCCTATGTCCTTCAAAAGTTGTCGCACAAGTTTTTGAATATCCACATAGCTGGTAGTCGTAATTTCTCCGCCTACCACCACTAACCCAATGGTTATGAAAGTTTCACAAGCAACCCGCCCTTTAGAATCCTGCCCGATAATTGCATCTAAAACCGCATCTGAAATCTGATCACAAACCTTATCCGGATGCCCTTCTGTTACAGACTCGGATGTAAATAAAAAATCTTTTTTCGCCATTTTTATCCTCCTTAATTATTTTTCTTTTTTTTTAGACTTTTGCAAAATTCAATATTCCGTCATTCCGTTCCGCCTCATCCGCCTGAGGCGGAAGACGATACGAAATCTATAATGCTTTTAAATATCAATAGATTCCTGCTTTCGCAGGAATGACCCTCCCTACAGACTGGCGGGCAGGCAAAAAAGATAAAAAGCTATT
>JAGLHV010000229.1 GCA_023143305.1 bacterium
TTTCTTTTGTTTCTTTCTTGTCTTTCTTTTCTTTTATTTTAATTACCTCTTTCCCATTATAATAACCACACGATAAACATACATGATGAGGCAATTTAGACTGTTTACACTGTGGGCAAAAAGACACAGTAGATAAAGAAATTTTCCAGTTTGCTCTTCTTTTATCCCGCCTTGATTTTGAATGCCTTCTCTTTGGATTAGCCATTTTTTTCTCCCTTTTATTTACCAAAATACTTTATTTAAAACAAACACTAAAAATATTTTGTATTAAAATTAATCACTTCTTTTAAAAATAGATGCTTGTTATCATACTTATCCCACTGCCATTTGTCAATAAAAAATATTTACTGTATCTTTTTATCAATTTTTAGTTTCTTTATTTATTAAAATTTCAACTATTTTTTTTGTATCACGCGCAATAATTAATTCTTCATTAGTAGGAATACAAAAGATTTTCACCTTCGACGATTGCTGACTAATAATAGCTTCTTTCCCTATAGCCAATTCGTTTTTCTCTTTATCTATTTTCACTCCCATAAAATCCAGTTTTTCACAACATTTCTGACGTACCAGAGGAACATTTTCGCCTATGCCGGCTGTAAAGACAAGAACATCAACTCCCCCTAAAACTCCGGCATAAGAGGCAATATATTTACGTACCTGATAACAAAAAATTTCTAAAGCCAAAGAGGCCCGGGAATTATTTGCCTTAACCTCTTGCAGTATTTCCCGCATATCATTACTAACTCCGGAAATACCATATAATCCACTCTGTTTATTCAAAAGAGTGACCACTTCTGATAAAGAAAGGCCTTCTCTCCCAATTAAATGAAATACAACCGTAGGGTCTATATTCCCACATCTGGTCCCCATAACTAAACCCTCTAAAGGAGTAAAACCCATTGAAGTATCTACAGACTTACCTTTTTCAATTGCCGATATACTACACCCATTACCCAAATGACAGGTTATAATTTTAATATCCTCTATTGATTCTCCGCTTAATTCACTAACCCGCTCCGACACATAACGATGAGAAGTTCCATGAAAACCATAACGACGAATATCATATTTTTGATAAAGTAAATAAGGAAGCCCATAAATATAAGCAAACTTAGGCATCGTTTGATGAAAGGCCGTATCAAAAACAGCTACCTGTGGAATACCGGATAACAAAGTTTCACAGGCTTTAATTCCCCTTAAGTTATGAGGGTTATGTAAAGGCGCTAATTCTATACAATCTCTAATATCTTGCTTTACATCAGCATCAATTAAAACCGAACTGGCAAATTTTTCTCCTCCATGAACTACCCTGTGACCAATTGCACTAATTTCTTTTTCATCATTAATTACACCGTATTTAGAATGAATTAAAGTGTTGATTATTAATTTTATTCCAATATTATAATCAGGGATTTCCATTACCAGTTTTTTTTCTTTTAATTCCCCTTCCTTTTGAAAATGATGATATAACAAACCATCATGCATACCGATTCTTTCCATTATTCCATAAGAAAGAGTTTGTTCGCCAATCATTTCAATTAATTTATATTTTATTGATGAACTACCACAATTCAATATTAAAATCTTCATTTTTCCTCTTTTATCTTTTATTTTTCCAATTCATAACTTATAAATACTGTGTCACAAATAATCACATACTCACTTCGCTGACGTCATACATTGTCATAAACGCAAACAGTCAAATACTAAATCCGCTTTATCCGCCTTAGGCGTTCAATTCAACTGTCTTTTCCACCCGTCTTTATCTTTTACTTTGTGCCTCGGCACCTTTGTACCTATCTTTTTTTGTGGACTATGGACTAATTTTAGTTTTTTATTTCTTATATTCTTTTCTTTCCCAACTATAAATTTCTTCTTCAGAAAAAAAGAAATTTATCTCTCTGTGTGCAGATTCAGACGAATCAGAACAATGAATAACATTATGCCGGTTGTCACTAGCATACAACTTTCTTATTGTTCCTTCTTCTGCTAAATCAGGATTGGTATTACCTGCCATTTTTCGCAATCCGGATATTATTTCCTCCCCCTGCCAAACCATTATTAAAGAAGGATTTGAACACATAAATTTAATCAAAGGAGAATAAAATTCTTTACCCCGATGTTCTCCATAAAACAATTCTGCTTTTTCCGGACTCAAAAAAATCATTCGGCAAGCCATCATCTTGAAATTTTCTTTTTCCATCGCAGTAATAATTTTTCCTGCTATTTTTTTACTCAATCCATCCGGCTTAACTATTACTAAGGTCTGTTCCATTATTTCTTTCCTTTCCTGATAATTTCATATAAATCATTTCCTTTCGTATCAATTCCCACAATAACAGGAAAACTCTCTACCTCTAATTTATATACGGCTTCACATCCTAAATCAGGATAAGCAACCAATTCCCGCCTGGTTATACAATTTGAATATAAAGCACCACATCCTCCATAAGCAATAAAATAAATTGCTTTATGTTTTTTTATTGCCTCCCTGACCACCACCGAACGCTCTCCCTTTCCAATCATCCCTTTTAGCCCATACTTTAACAATAAAGGAGTAAAAGAATCCATTCTATAACTGGTAGTTGGACCGGCAGATCCAATAATCATACCCGGTTTAGCCGGTGTTGCTCCTGTATAATAAATTACCTGATTTTTAAAATCAAAACAATTTCTTACTTTTCTTTTTAAACCTTTTTTATTTATATTCTCGGTAATTCTTTTATGTGCCTGATCTCTGGCAGTATAAGTAACACCGTTGATTAAAACTTTTT
>JAGLHV010000023.1 GCA_023143305.1 bacterium
AGAGAGAAACATATTTTACCTTTGTTCTACCCCCCCTTACTGTCAACCAACCCGGACAAAGAAGCCGGACCTTTTAATTTAATAGATAATTTTATTTAGAGGATATTCTATTATTCCTTCTACTCCGGCAGCCTTTAATTGAGGAATAATTTTTTTTACAGACTTTTCACTTAGAACTACTTCCAAGGCTACCCATCCAGGAAGGGTTAAACGGGAAATAGTTGGTTTTCTTAATGAGGGTAAAATATTCATTACTTTAGTAATATTTTTTTCAGGAAGATTCATTTTTAAACCTACCATCTCTTCTGCAAGTAAAGAACCCTGCAGAAGAAGCGCAATATTTTTAATTTTATCTTTTTTCCATGAATTTTTTAAAGCGGTTTTATTAGCAATCAACCGGGTAGTTGAACTTAATATTTTTTCTACGACTCTTAAATTATTAGCACGCAAAGAAGAACCGGTTTCTGTTAACTCTACCACAGCATCTACTAAATAAGGAGTTTTTATTTCCGTTGCCCCCCAGGAAAATTCTATTGCAACATTTATTTTTTTATTCTTAAAATAATCTTTTACTACATTTACCAATTCTGTGGCTACTTTTTTCCCTTTAAGGTCATTTATTGTTTTTATCGTAGACTTTTCCGGCACCGCTAAAACCCAGGAAACAGCAGAATAACCGGTTTTAGCATAAACTAATTCACAAATTTCTTTTAACTGTGCACCTCTTTTTTTATCTTTTATCTTAGTTTCCAATATCCAATCATACCCAGTCAAACCGGCATCTAACACTCCACTTCCTACATAGTCAGCCATTTCCTGACTACGCACCAGCATTATCTGTAAACTATCATCTTCACAAACAGGAAAATAAGAACGGTCTCTCAACCATACCCGAAAACCTGCTTTCTGAAACAATTCCAATGTTGACTTTTGTAAACTTCCTTTAGGCAAACCTAATTTTAATTTTTTCATTTTGAAAGAATCTTCTCCTGTTAAATAATAAGAAACTCTTCTTTTAAAATATTAGTCATTTTTTTAAAAGAATTAAAACTACTTTCGTTAAACAAATTAAACACAATCAGTTCCAGAGAACTGTCATTATTTAGTAAATAACGAAAAACTTCCTCCATCATAACCCTGGCACACATATCATAAGCGAGTTTTACCTTAACCAATGCTAAAGTAGGAAACGCAATAGATTTCACTTTCATTTCTTCTGCATGTAAGAGACAATTCTTTAACGCTATCTGCATATTTTCTCTTACCGGCAATTTCATATTTTCCCAGGTAGCTACATGAAAAATATATTTTACACCAAGAGCTCCGGCCGAAGTTACTACTACTTCCCCTACAGGAATAGTCCCAATTTTAGCTATTTCTCTTTGAACAGCTTCTCCTGCTTTTTCTTTTATAATAGCTGCAACTCCTAAATCCATTTCCAGCTTGGTTGATTCAGGAGAGACAACAGCCTCTACCTCCTGTGTTAGTAAATCACCACAGCAAACTTTTACTTTGGTGTTTTTTATATTGAGACAAATGTCATCCATAAAGCATACCTTTTATATTGTCTTTCTAATAAAATTAATCTTTAAAAAAATAGTTTAACAATTTCGTTTAAAATTATACTAAAAACATTACAAACTTGTCAAAGAAAAAATATTCATTCAATTTTCAACAGGAATCATTAATAATAAAATAGAAAATATTTAGTTTTCCTATTATTATTAAGTAATCTACTCTTTATATTTTTCTTGATTTTAAAATTATTTTATGATATATTCTATTAAACTTTGTTAGAAAAAATTTATTTTTAAGTAAGGAATGGTGAAAATGGCAAAAATAATTCCTTTTAAAGGGGTTTTATATAATCCTAAAAAAATTAGAAATATTTCTCAAGTAGTCACCCCTCCATATGATGTTATTTCTCCTCAAGAACAAAAAAAATATTACCGTAAACACAAAAACAATATTATTCGAATAATTTTGGGGCAGGAATTTCCCACTGACACGGCCAAAACCAATAATAAATACACCAGGGCAAAAGAACATTTCAACAATTGGTTAAAAGAAGGTGTTTTCCTGAGAGATGAAAAGCCTTGCATTTATGTTTACCAGGAAGAATATATTTTCAAAGGGAAAAAGAAAAAACAAGTTGGGTTTATAGCTTTAATTAAATTAGAGGACTTTAAGAAAAAAGTTGTTTTCCCTCATGAAAAGACTTTAAGCCGTCCTAAAAAGGATAGGTTAAATCTCCTTCGAACATGTGAAATAAACTCTTCAAGTATTTTTTCTCTTTATTCGGACAAGACAAACCAAATAGACAATATCCTGAAAAACACTGTCCAAAAGAATCCGAATATTAATCTGATAGACGAAGAAAAAATAAAACATAAAATTTGGAAAATAACAAACACCAAAATTATAAATAACTTGTGCAAAAAGATGAAAAACAAAACAATCTTTATTGCAGACGGACATCACCGTTATGAAACAGCTCTTAATTACAAAAATGAAATAAAGAAAAAATCATCCTCTCTTAAAAAAAACCTTTCCTTTGATTATGTCATGATGTTTTTTTCTAATATGAAAAAGGAAAACCTTACTATTTTGCCAACTCATAGATTAATTTCTTCTTTACCCGAAAAAAAATTAGCCAATCTGGAGAAAAACTTAGCAAATAATTTTCAGATAGAAGTATTCAAACGAAAAGAAATATTATTTTCCCGGTTAGAAAAAATGAAGGGACAAAACATCTGTGCTTTTGGAATGTATAAAAAAGATAAGAACAAGTATTATTTATTAACTTTGAAAAAAAACAAAGTTACCCCCGTTTTATCTTTTACCCACATCCTTCACCAGTATATTTTAAAAAATTTATTGGGACTTAAGAGTAAAACAAAATATGAAAAAAACCTTTCTTATACAAGAGATGCACATTTAGCAATTAATCTGGTCAATAAAGGAAAATTTAAAATCGCCTTCTTTTTACTCCCAGCTTCCATTGAAGAAATTAAGAATATTGCGGTCACAGGAATAACCCTTCCTCAAAAAACAACTTATTTTTATCCGAAATTACTTACAGGGTTAGTCCTTAATCAAATCCGTCTTTCCTTAAAATAATCGTAATTTTTTTAAAATTGAATTTTAAGACAATAGCCAAGAAAGGGTTTAAAGCAGATTAATGATGTTTTCTAAATAAATCTAAAAATTTATCCTCATATAGTTTATATAAATTCCATCTGTCTAATTCTTCTTTTAATAAATAAGCCTTTTCCTTATCTATCCTGGCTTCTTGAAAGAGTTTTTCTACTTTTTCTATTACATAATGAGGTGCTTTTTCTTCTTTAATTTGTGTTTTATCCTCTTTTTTCAGGGGAAAAATATCTTTTATCTTCTCTTCAATCTCTTTCATTTTACTATTCATTTTCTTAATATCCCTATCCAAATCTTTAAAATCCAAAGTTTGAAGATTTAATATTTTCATAAACATTTCCAATAATAATTTAGAAGCTTTAGGGTTGGGAAAATTTATAGCATAAAAAGGTATTGTAGCTAACAGGCAGGCAGCCTCGATTTGTCTAAGTTTTGCAAAACCGACTAATAACCCATTCAAACCTGAAATCTGCCCCTCCCCCAAAACTTCGATCCCTTTCTTTTCCAGGAAATCTTTTGAGCCGGCACTATTTGCTGTAGCATAGAGAGAAGAACGCTCATTATGATTCATAGGGCAAGGAAATGCTGCTCCGGTATATATTCTTTGTACTTTATATTCCTCGGCAAAATTTAAAATTAAATCTACTAACTTCAGACCCGGCGTTCCTATCAATTGAGATTCACCCTCAAAAATAATTAATTCAGGTTCGGGCAAATAATAAAACAGGTTTTTGGGCAAATAAGGAAGTTTCGCTATTCCTTTTTCAATGATAATAGAATCATGTATAATAAACCGGCCAATATCAATTTCAGCAAATAATGTTGCTTTCATCTTTTTTCTCAAATAATCAATAGCACCCAGAGCTACATTTCCCATTCCCGGCCAGGCAGCAAACATAACCGGCTTTTTTATCTTTATCTCCTGATAAATTTTTATATCTTGCATTCTAATTAACCTTCTATTTTTTTAACAATTTAAAATTTACTCTCTTATTAAAAAATTAACACAGGAAACACAAAAAGTCAATCTTAATTTTTTTAATTCAATGAGACTTAGAGTTTTTCAGCTACGCTGACAAAAATTCTGTAGTCGAATTAATCCTGCTCATTTCAGCTGAGTTTATCCTGAGTACTTCGTTTTGCTCAGCATAAACTCCCTTGAAGGGATTAGAACGGTCCGCAGCTTGCTGCGGGGTAGTTGATTTCTTAAATGACACAATTCTAAATCAGTATTGACAAATACTTTTTATTTTGCTAACATTACCGAAAGAAATGGTGAGGAGAGGTACCCAAGTGGCTGAAGGGGCGGGTTTGCTAAACCTGTAGTAGCCTGTTAAGGGCTAGCGAGAGTTCAAATCTCTCCCTCTCCGCCATAAATCTGAGCATAAAGTTCAAGTTTATGGCGGAGAGTAAAACCATGATATTACTCAACCATATATCAATCCCTTATCTAAAAACAACTTATGCAAAAAAAATACTAATAATGAATATTTGTGGATAAATTATTCGTTTTATCCCCAAAGTTATCCACATTATACACAATTTAATTTTATTGCCTGTTTTTCTCATATATAATCCTTAACCCTTCCAGAGTTAAACAAGCATCAATTATTACTTCTTTTATCTCCCTTTTCATTAATTCAGCATATCCTCCGGTAACAATTACCTTAGGAGAAATATTAATTTCTTTTTTAATCCTACTGATAATTTCCTTTACCTGCCCTATAGCTCCAAAAAACAAGCCTGCCTGGATACTTTCTTCTGTATTTTTACCCACCACCTTGTCCGGTTTTAATGGTTTTACTAAAGGAAGTTTTTCCGCTTTTTCAAATAACACTTCTGCTGAAATTCCTATCCCGGGAACAATAACTCCTCCCATATATTCACCTTTAATACCTATTATATCAAAAGTAGTAGCAGTACCAAAATCTACAATGATTAAAGGTCCTCCGTATTTACTATAACCCGCAACAGCATTTACAATACGGTCTGCTCCTACTTCAGAGGGATTATCACATAAAATTCTAACATATGCGTTTTCTTCCGGTTTCACCACACATGGATTTACTGAAAAAAAATCTTTACACCACTTTTTAAAATCAGGTAAAAGAGAAGGAACTACACAGGCAATTTCTATCCCATTAATCTCTTCTTTCCTGATTTTTTTAAAGTCTAACTCTCTTAGAAGGTCTTTAGAGTAGTTGCCTGAAATTACTTTTTTCCCGGTAACTTTCCGCCAAGTATGCAATAATGATTCTTTCTGATAGACTCCAAAAACAATATTACTATTACCTATATCTATTACTAAAAGCACGCTATTTCCTTTATGTAGGTTATTAATCCTTTATTTTCTTTTACTATTATTGTTACCGTTTTCCTGACTGCTTCTCTAAATTATCCGGATACTTGAGAATCAAACTGAGTCATAACTCATATTTTTATGTGGTAGCCGCAACGTTATCGTCGAAGCTTTTCCGCGAGCGACTTGTCCGCTCAACCTCAGGCGGATTTGGAAAAAAACCTGCGACTACAAAAAAGGGGATTGTGACACAGTCTGAATAAAAAGGTTGCCCATACAAGATACTTTTCTATTGCAGTATTTTAAAAACTTCTTTTATTTTTAAAGCTATATTCTTAATTCTCTGGTCCATAGAAACAATATTTTCTACTTTATCCAGTTCTTTTTCTATCCTCTCTTTTTGATGTGCTTGTATTTCCGCTAAAATTTCACTTATAGGTTGGACAATCGCGGCATTAGTAATCAAACCGTTTTTTATGCTTTCCCTGTCTAAAAGTAAGCACTCACTTCTTTCTTCTATGGTTATCGTAGATAAACTCTCTTCATCAATAAAAACAGACATTTCCCCAAAAAAATCTCCAGGTCCCAAACAAGTAGAAAAAAACTCTTTATTTAAACCTTTCTTTTTACTGCTCAAATTAATTTTACCCGATAAAACGATAAATAAAAAATCTCCCTTTTGATCTTGTTTAACTATTGTTTCTCCTTTTAAAAAAAGTCGTTTTTTTGATTTTTCTACTACTTTAGCCAAAGCTTCTTCAGTAAAAACAGACAAAAACCTTATTCTTTTAAGTATTTCTTTTTTGTACAAAATTTCCTGTGATTTTTTCCTGGCTTTTTCTTCCGGTGAAATTATATGAGCATATATATCATAAACAAGGGCAGGATTTTCTATTTCTTCCCTTTTAAAATAATACCAAATTAAATTATAGGCCTTAGATATTATTTTTCTTCGCTCAGAAAAATTTTCTATCCAAAAAGTCAATTTATATTTTATCCAAAGATTGCCAAATGAAATTATCAAAACCTGCGGGGAAGGAAGCTTACTAACCCCCTGAATTTCAGAAATACCTTGTACTAACAGTTCCTTCACTTTATCAGGAGGCACCGAAGAATTTACATCCATTTCAACTACACAATTATGTCTTTGTGTAGATAATCCATAATCTATTACTTTTTCTTTAGCAAGAACGGCAGAAGGAATAAATAAAGAGTTAAAATCTTCTGTTTGTAATTTTAAGCCTTGTAAATTTACTTCAACAACTTTTCCCTCTTTATCCCCTACAACAAGCCAATTACCTACCTCAAAAAGCTTCCCCCATTGCAACCCATTAACGGCAGATTGCAACCAATCCTGTAAAGAAACAGTCACAACAATAACTACTATCCCAAAGAGAACAAACCAGGGAAGAAAATCACCCTTCCACATTATTAAAGCACTGATAAAAGCCAATAAACAATAACTCAATCTTCGAATTGCCTTATGCCATTTTGAAGGGAAAGTAATTTCTCCTGTTTCTATCTTTCTTTCTATTAGATAAAAATCACATATTTTAACTATTATATAACCACCAATTAGAAAAACAATAAAATCTAACGGCTTAAATATTATCCCTTGCGGTCCTAAAAAAATAAAATATCTTATACTCATTAATCCGATGAATAAACCCCAAAAAAAATTTACCCTGGAAGGACGACCCCCTCGTCTTTTAAACAATAAAAAATAAACTAATAAATAAATCCCTAGTCCTATCCCAATAATTATTGCTACAGCAATTAATGCTCTTATGTATTCATCCTGCATAAAAATCTGCCTCCCTATTATTTTTTTTCTTCATAAACAGAAACCTTGTTTCTTCCCTCCTGTTTTGAACGATATAAAGCTTCATCTGCCTTTTTAACCAAATCAGCAAACTTTTCTATCCCCTTTGCCGGATAACTTGCTACTCCCAAGCTTAAAGTAATTCTTAGAGGTTTGTCTCTTCCCGGAAATTTATATTCAGCAATTCTCTCTCTAATCCGGTCTGCCACTACAAATGCTCCTTTTTTACCTGTATTAGGAAGAATAAAAGCAAATTCTTCCCCACCGTACCTGACCGGAGTATCCAATCGCTCCCGAACTTCTTTTTTAAACCTAATTCCCAATTCTCTTAATATTATATCTCCTTGTTGATGACCATAGCTATCATTAACTTTTTTAAAGTGATCAATATCAATCATTATTAAAGAAAGATAAAATTCATATCTGCGAGCCCTTTCAAACTCTCTTTTTAACATATCCTGAAAATATCGATAATTATATAATTCCGTTAAACCATCGGTTATAGAAAGATAATTTATTTTTTGATATAAACAAACATTGTTAATTACCATGGAAATTTGATCAGCCATTAAAGTTAAAGTGTCTAAATTCTCTTTGGAAAAAGAACTTTCCTTACTACTGGCCAACGCTAATATCCCAATTATTCCTCCTCTTGCTTTTAAAGTAACACTAAAAAAAGCTTTTAACTTTTTAGTTGCACTTTCTTTCTGATATTCTTCATTAAAAATTTTAGTTTTAAATGAACCAAGTTTTCTCTTTTCCTGAGGTTTTTCCTTGTTTATTTCATCAATCATTTTTTTGCTAATTTTCTTAACCACGTCTGCATTTACTTCAGCATTTAATAACATTGATAATTTTTTTTCTCCAACTTCTTCTATTAATAAAGCCCCTACCTCATAATAAACAATTCTACTTAACAAAATTAAGATTGATTTTGCCGTTTCCTCATAGTCATAAATAGAACTGGCTATTTTACTAATTTCATTAATTACTGTAGATTCAAAAAGTTTTTTATCCAGTAAATTATTAACGCGGGAAAGAATTTCTTCACTGGAAATTTCTTTCTTCTTGAAAGGACGGGAAGGAGCTTGTCTATCTAAATACGGTTTAATCTTAAGAATTTTTTCAATTGTACCGGCAAGCTGGGTCATGGCTAAATCTTTAGTAAAAAATTCATCTGCTCCGGTTGCTATTCCCCAAAATTCATCGCTTTTTTGTTCAGAAGCCGCCAACATTATAACCGGAATAAAAGCAGTATCTTTATTTCCTTTTAAAAGGCGACAAACCTGATAACCATTCATCTTAGGCATTAATATATCCAACAAAATTAAATCCGGTTTTTCCTGATAAACCCTATTTATTGCCTCTACCCCATCAGCAGCAACTACTGTAGTATAGCCCTTTTCTTCTAAAATAAATCGGATCATCTCTACAACCGTAGGACTATCATCTGCAATTAATATCTTAATTTTGCTATTATCCATATTTATTTCCTCTTATTTGTAATTTTTTTCTATAGACACTTTCTTCAGTTATTTTATTTTTTTATATGTCTTTCTATTTTTCTAATTAATTCCTCTCCCTGAAAAGGTTTTGAAATAAAACCAACAGCTCCGCGTTCCAAAGCTATTTCAGAAAAAGTTCCTTTTCCTAATGCAGTATATACTAATACCGGAATAGATTTAGTCTGGGGATCTCCCTTAAGTAACTCTAAAACCTTATATCCATCTAAATCCGGAAGTATAATATCAAGAACTATCAGGTCAGGTTTTTCGTTCCGGGCTTTAGCCAGTCCCTCACTCCCATTAATTGCAGTAATCACTTCATATTGAGCATTTTCTAAAGTACACCTGGATATAGCTGTTACTGTCGGGCTATCATCAATAACCAATATTTTCCCTTTAACCATCTTTTTCTTCCTTTAAAATGTTAATTATTTCACTTGCTATACGATCTAAAGTTACAATCTTATCTATTTTCATATTATCAATAGCAACTTTAGGCATTCCAAAAACTACACAACTTTCTTTGTCCTGTGCAATTGTTTTTCCTCCACTCCTTTTTATTCTTTTCATTCCCTCAACTCCATCTTTTCCCATTCCGGTAAGAATAATCCCAATAGTATCTGATTTATAAACCGAAGCAACAGAAGAAAATAAAATATCAATCGAAGGCCGATGCCCATTTACAGGGGAAGACTTACTAAGTTTTACCAGTCCGTTTTCATCTATTATCGAATGATTTCCATTAGCTGCTATTAAAGCCTGTCCCGGAATAACTTTTTGACCATCCTTTGCTACCTGGACAGAAATTTTACAACTTTTATTTAACCATTCAACTAATCTTTCCGTAAAACCGGCAGCAATATGCTGAACAACAACTATTCCTGCAGGAAAATCAGAGGGAAAACGGCTAAGAATACGTAATAATGCCTGTGGCCCCCCAGTCGAAGCACCAATAGCTATCACTTTAAATCCTTTAAGATTTCCAGGGAGAGTAATCTTTTTTAAACTTTTCTTTTTCCCTTGAAGATGAGTAACTACGGGTATCCCGGAAAGTATTTTTAATTTTTTAATTAACTCTCCTCCTGCACGAGAAAAATCAACCCACATCTCAGGAGATGGCTTAACTACTATATCCAAAGCTCCCAAAGCTAATGCTTCAAAAACTATTTCCTGTTTTTTCTTAAAAGAAGTTGCTGTAATCACTAAAATAGGTGTAGGATTAAAAGCCATTATTTGTTCAATCGCTTTGAACCCATCCATTACCGGCATTCTTAGATCTAATGTTATTATATCTGGTTTTAAAGCAGAAACCATTTCCACCGCTTCTTTTCCGTTTTTAGCCACTCCTACTATCTCAATTTGATCATCTGTTTCCAGAATCTTTCTAATTAATTCTCGGGCTATTAATGAATCATCAGTAATAACTACTCTAATTTTACCACTCACAATAATTCTCCCTGGTATATATTTATAAAACTAACTCAGTCTAGGGCAAAACCCCTTTCGCTCGCAGTATTTTATCTTTATAACCCTCTTCTTTACTTAATCAATCTTTCTATTGTATCCAATAAGGTAGTTTGGTCAAAGGATGATTTAACAATATAAGCCTGCGCCCCTGCTTTAATACCTTTTTTCTTTTCTTCTTCTTTCTCTAAAGAAGTCACAATAATTACCGGCATATCTTTATGTTTTTCTTTTTTCTTTACCCAAGATGTTAATTGAAATCCATTCATTCGGGGCATTTGAACATCAGTTATTAACAAATCAAATTTTTTACCGTCTAATTTTTCGGTAGCCTCCACCCCATCTATTGCTGCTTCCACATTGTACCCTGCCGATTCTATAATATTCCGTTCTAATTCCCGTGTAGTTAGAGAATCTTCCACTACTAAAATTGATGGTATTTTTTTCTTTTTTTCCCGACTACGAAAAACTTTTACCTTATCAATCATACTTGCCAGATGTATTATTTCCGAAACATTTAGCACTAATACTACTTTTCCGCTTTCTAATAAAGTAGTCCCGGTTATGTTTTTAATTC
>JAGLHV010000230.1 GCA_023143305.1 bacterium
GATATTGTAGAAAAAGAAATGTATACTTTTCAGGATAAAAAGAGCAGGAGTTTGAGTTTGCGTCCGGAAGGTACTGCCGGTGTAGTGCGTGCCTATATACAACGCAGTTTGTATAGAGAAAATGCTTCCCTACGACTTTATTACTTGGGCCCAATGTTCAGGTATGAAAGGCCTCAGGCAGGTAGATATAGAGAGTTTCGTCAAATAGGTGCGGAATTCTTTGGTAGTGGGAGTACCAGGGGTGATGCAGAAATTATAAATGTGTTTATGGATTTTTTCGGTAAGGCGGGGTTGAAGGAGAAAGATTTCAAGCTTTATATCAATAATGTAGGGTGTGAAAGTTGTAGAAAAAAATACAAAGAGGTTTTTACCAATTCTATGCCGGATAATCTTTCTAACCTTTGTGTTGATTGTCAGAAAAGATTTTCCCGCAATCCTTTTCGGGTTTTGGATTGTAAAAATAAAAATTGCAGAGATTATATAAAAAATGTTCCCCTTATTTCCGGGTGTTTATGTCCGGATTGTAAGAAGAAAACACAAGAAATAAAAAAATATCTTAAGGAGTTAGACATAAAATATAAAGAAGACCCGTACTTAGTAAGGGGTTTAGATTATTATACCGGTATAGTTTTTGAAATAAAATGTAGCAAATTAGGAGCTCAGGATGCTATTGCTGCCGGGGGAAGATATGATACCTTAGTAAAAGATATGGGCGGACATTCTGTGCCGGCAGTGGGTTGTGCACTTGGTTTAGAAAGGTTATTGGACGCGGTAAATTCGGAAGAAATTGATTTGCCCATAAAAAAAGAATTAGATGTATCTTTTGTTTGTTTAGGAGAAAGGGCTTTAGCCAAAGGTGTTGATTTAGCCGGTAGGTTACGATATAAGAAAGTTTCCTGTCAGGTAGATTATAATGAAAAAAGTCTGAAAGCACAATTAAAAGAAGCGGATAGGTTACAAGCAAAATTTGCCGTTATTATAGGAGATGAGGAACTGCAAAAAGGGATAGTAAAGTTAAAGAATATGAAGGAAGGAACACAGGAAGAAATAAAATCCGGGCAATTAACAGAGGCCATGATAAAACAACAAGTCAACGAAGATTAGATCAAATAGAACAAAGACATTAATTTAAAAACGGGAAAAATAAATGAAATTAAAAAGAACGCATTATTGTGTGGAGTTGGATAAAGATAATATTGGGCAGGAAGTAGTTGTTTGTGGGTGGGTGAATTCACGGAGGGATCATGGGGGAGTTATTTTTATTGACTTGAGGGATAAAGGTGGGCTTCTCCAGGTAGTTTTTGATGCTAATTTTGAAATTGCTCATAAATTACGCAGTGAATATGTCTTAGCGGTTAAAGGGGAAATAAGAAGACGGCCTCCGGATACACAAAATCCCCATTTAAAAACAGGGGAAATTGAACTTGTTGCCGGAGAAGTGGAGTTATTGAATAAGTCTCTTACCCCCCCCTTTGAAATTTCTGAAAAAACCAAAACTTCCGAAGAAATAAGATTAAAATATAGATATATTGATTTAAGGCGGCCGCAATTGTTAAAAAATTTCTTTCTGCGGCATAAAGTAACCAAGATAATAAGGGATATATTAGATAAAAAAGGGTTTATAGAAGTGGAAACACCTATTTTGACTAAGTCTACTCCGGAAGGGGCAAGAGATTATTTAGTTCCCAGCAGAGTTAATCCCGGTGAATTTTTTGCTTTACCGCAATCTCCTCAATTGTTTAAACAACTTTTAATGGTTGCCGGGATGGATAAATATTTTCAAATTTGTAAATGTTTTAGAGATGAAGATTTAAGAGCAGATAGGCAACCGGAATTTACCCAGGTAGATTTAGAAATGTCTTTTATAGATGAAGAAGAAATTTTTGCTATAATTGAAGAGGTAATAAGTTCTATTTTTAAACTGGTATTAAATAAAGAAATAACCCGGCCTTTTTTGCGGTTAACTTATTCGGAAGTAATGGAAAAATATGGAACGGATAAACCTGATTTACGTTTTGGTCTGGAGATTAGTGATCTTTCTAATATAGTTAATAATTGTCAATTTAAGGTTTTCAAAAGCGTCGTGGAAAAAGGCGGGAAGGTAAAAGGCATTCGGGTCCAAGGAGAGTTTTCCCGTAAAGAAATAGAAGAAATGACGGAATGGATTGCTTCTTTTGGGGCAAAAGGATTAGCCTGGATGAAAGTAACTTCTAATGGATTAGAATCAAATATTACTAAATTTTTTGAAAAAGAAGAATTGCAGAAAATACAGGATAAAATGCAGGGAGGGGAAGGTGATTTATTGTTATTTGTTGCGGATAAGGAGAAGATAGTAAATAATAGTTTAGCTAATTTGCGGTTGTATCTGGCCAAAAAAAATAAATTAATTAATCCGGATAATTTCCATTTTTCCTGGATTACGGATTTTCCGCTTTTGGAATACAACGAAGAAGAAAAACGCCTGCAAGCTTTGCATCATCCTTTTACCGGTCCAAAAGAAGAAGATATTTCTCTTCTGAGCAAATCACCGCAAGAAGTTCGTTCCCGTGCTTATGATTTGGTTTTAAACGGTTATGAATTAGGAGGCGGGAGTATAAGGATTCATAATGCCTCATTACAAAGAGAAATGTTTAATGTTTTAGGAATTTCTGATGTTCAGGCAGAAGAAAAATTCGGATTTCTTTTGAAGGCCCTGGATTTTGGTGCGCCTCCACACGGAGGAATAGCTTTAGGATTAGACCGTTTAATAATGCTTATGGT
>JAGLHV010000231.1 GCA_023143305.1 bacterium
ATATTTATTTCCGGACAGGTGACGAAGGAGGGAACAATCGCCGGTCCACGAATACTGGAACACATGGTAGACACTGTACTTTATTTTGAAGGAGAAAACCACTTAAGTTGCCGTATATTACGCGTACATAAAAATCGTTTTGGTTCGACTAACGAAATTGGAATTTTTAATATGCGGGATAAAGGGTTATTTGAAGTAGAAAATTCTACGAGTTTTTTTTTATCTAAACAACCGCGGGAAATATCAGGTTCTACGGTAGTGGTCAGTTTAGAAGGAACACGGCCGTTGTTGATAGAAATTCAGGTTTTAATTACAGCTACTAGTTTCAGTATCCCTCAGCGAAGAACAATTGGGATTGATTTTAATAGGTTATCTCTCCTGTTAGCTGTATTGGAAAAAAGAATAGGGTTATCGTTAGGGACAAAGGATATTTTTGTTAATGCGGCAGGGGGTATTCAGGTAAAAGAGCCGGCTATAGATTTAGGAATTGCCATAGCCGCAGTTTCAAGTTTTAAAGATATTCCTTGTAAAATGCATATGGTTATTATGGGGGAAGTTGGATTGGGGGGTGAAATTAGAGCTGTAAGTTTTATCGAGAAGAGAATCAAAGAAGCGTCTAAGTTAGGTTTCAGGGAATGTATAATTCCCAAGGATAATCTTGACGGTTTAAAGATAAAAGAGAAAATTAAAATAAAAGCAGTAAGTAATATAAGAGATGCTTTAAATTGTTATTTTAATTGACAAATCTATAAAGAAGTTAATTTAATTATAAAAAGGATGTGAAACTAAAATGTTTATTTGGTTTGTCCGCTTATTAGTTATTATAGCCAGTCCTATTATTGGATATCTTCAGGTTTCGAGTGATGCCAAAGGCATCTTGGTCGGAGTGGGAGTAGGATTGGTGTTAATTTTAATCGAAATTGTAGTCGAAAAAATATCTTTGGGAAGTATTATTGCAGCTACTATTGGAATAGTAATCGGATTAATTTTTGCTAAACTGTTGGAGTATACGGTTTTTTTAATGGATGATATTCGGGTAACTGCCTTTTTTGAAACCTATTCTCTTTTGATTAAGATTATGTTAGCCTACACAGGATTTATCATTGCCTTGAGAAAAAAAGAGGAATTGGATATCTTGGATAAAGACATTGTTTTTTCAGATAAAGGCAAGAAGGGAAAAAATTTTAAAATTTTAGATACAAGTGCAATTATTGATGGAAGAATTGCTGATATAATAGAGACAAGATTTTTAGGGGGGGTTTTGATTGTTCCTCAATTTGTTTTGGATGAATTGCAAAACATTGCCGATGCTTCTGATCCCTTAAGGCGTGCTAAGGGAAGAAGGGGGTTGGATATTTTAGACCGTCTTCAAAAAGAACAATTTTTACCTATAAAAATTTATGAAGGTGATTATTCTGAAATTGATGAAGTGGATAAAAAACTGTTAAAATTAGCAGAAGACTTGAATTCTGAAATAATTACAACAGATTATAATCTTAATAAAGTAGCAAAATTACATGGAATAATGGTTTTAAACGTTAATGACCTTTCCAACGCCCTAAAACCTATATTTTTACCAGGTGAACGAATGAATATGTTTATAGTAAAAGAAGGGAAAGAAAGAAAGCAGGGTATTGCTTATCTTGACGACGGTACCATGGTGGTAGTAGAAGATGGTAAAAATTTTATAGGTAAAAGAGTGGCTATAGTTGTAACCACTATTTTACAAACCCCGGCAGGAAGAATGATTTTTGCTAAATTTATAAGTGAAGAAAATTCAAATATCAGCAAAAATAATAATAGAAAAAGAAATGATAATGGTGAAAAATAAAAGCAATTATGAGTAAATATAATGTGCTATTCAGGTAAAAGCAAAAAAGAAAGTAGTTTCGGGAAAGAGGATGTTTTAAATTGAAGAATGCAGCTATAATTGTATCTGCCGGTTCTGGAAAAAGAATGAAATCTTTAGGAAAGAAAGTAAAAAAGCAATACCTTCCTTTAGCAAATCAACCTATTTTGATTCATACGCTAAAAAAATTTGAAGAGTTGAAAGAAATTTCCGAAATTATTTTAGTTTTGCCTAAGGGCGAAATTAATTATTTTAAAGAATGTTGGATTAAAAAATATAATTTTTTAAAAATAAAAAAAATTATTGCAGGAGGGAGTAGAAGGCAAATTTCTGTAAGTAAAGGATTAAAAAATGTTTCCAAAGATTGTAAATTGATAGTTATACATGATGGGGTAAGGCCGTTAGTCAGAAAGGAAATTATTATTCGGGCAATTAAAGCGGCTTCTAAATACGGTGCTAGTATTGTAGGTGTACCGGTTAAAGAAACTATAAAAACAGTAAAAAATAAATGGGTGAAAAGCACGTTAAAAAGAGAAGATTTGTGGTCTATTCAAACACCACAGGTTTTTAAACAAGATTTAATTAAAAAAGCCTATTTGAAAGCAGAGAGAGAAAAAATTTATGCAAATGATGATGCCCAGCTAGTAGAAAACTTAGGTAAAAAAATCAGGTTGGTTTTAAGTAATTATGAAAATATTAAAATAACGACTCCCCATGATTTAATAATCGCGGAAGAAATTTTAAAAAGAAGAAAAAAAATTAAATAAAGTCCATAACCAACGGAATAAAAACAACAGACATATGAAGTATGAGTTTAAAAAAATTGGAGTTGGGAGTTTTAAAGAATAGTCATAAGTAGTTGATCAATAGTCAAAAAATAGTTCAACGTAGTTTGTGACAATGTATGA
>JAGLHV010000232.1 GCA_023143305.1 bacterium
AGCAGAAAAAACAATAGAGGATAGCAAAGTAAAGACATTCTCTTTGCCGGAAGAAAGCTCGATTCAACAATTCTGGCGGGGATTGATTGGTTCAAGTCCTAAAAAAGTGTGGTTTGTGATTATAGGGTCTCATAAAAAGTTAAAAGATGCCCAAGAACAAGTAGAGCAAATTATTGAAATGCCGAACGATTTTACAGCGGAAATCTATGCTCCCTACGGGGAAAATCCGTATTACGCAGTGATTATTGGAGCAAATTTAACTTATAAAGAAGCGCAACAATTGCGGCAGGCGGCAATAAAAACCGGGTTGCCTAAAGATGCTTATTTGTGGACATTTCCTAAATAAGGGAAAAATGATATTTTTTAACGGCTTAAGCCTTATATATTAATAACCGGAGGTTTTTCTTGACAAGAGCTTTTTAGTTATGTTAAAGTAAGCATAAATTTATGAAAGATAATACTAATAAAGATTTAAAGGGGTTATAATTATAATTAAAAAATGAAGAAAAAAAATGATGAATATTATATGGAAAAGGTTTTAACTTTAGCTGAAAAGGGAAGGAAAGAAGTTGCACCCAATCCTTTAGTAGGATGTCTTATTGTAAAAGGCAATCAGATTGTAGGTAAAGGTTATCATCGTTTTTTTGGTGGTGCGCATGCAGAAGTATATGCTTTAAATAATGCAGGAGAAAAAAGTAAAAATGCTACAATGTATGTTAATTTAGAACCTTGTTGTCATATTGGTAAAACATCTGCTTGTACGGATAAAATAATAAAAGCCGGTATAAAAAGAGTTATAATCGGAATGAAGGATCCTAATCCTTTAGTTAATGGAAAAGGGACAAAAAAATTAAAAAAAAACAAAATTGAAGTAGAAGTAGGTATTCTTAAAAAACAGACAGAAAAGCTTAATAAATTTTATTTAAAGAGAGTTAAAACAAAAAAACCTTTTGTAATATTAAAAACAGCAGAGAGTATAGATGGGAAGATTGCCACTGTCGGAGGTGAATCCCGTTGGATAACCGGTGAAAAATCGCGCAGATATGTTCATCGAATTAGAGGTTGGGTAGATGCTGTTTTGGTAGGGATAAATACGATTATTAAGGATAATCCTTCTTTAACCTGTAGAATTAAAAGTAAACGAAAAAATAGGCCGGTTAGGATTGTTCTGGATAGTAATTTAAGAATTCCTTTAAACGCAAAAGTAATTGATAATGATAATCCTACAATTATTGTTACCACTAAGTATGCTGCCAGGGAAAAAATTTATCAGCTGGAGAATAAAGGAATTCAGGTTTTAACGGTTAAAGAAAAGGATAAAAAGGTCGATTTAAAAGATTTAATAAAAAAATTAGAAATGTTGGATGTTTTTAGTATAATGATAGAAGGTGGCGGAGAGATAAATGCTGCTGCTTTAAAAGCAGGGATCGTAGATAAAGTTTTATTTTTTCTGGCACCTAAGATAATCGGGGGGAGAAGAGCTCTGACTTCTGTAGAAGGAGAAGGGATAGATAAACTTGATGCAGCGATTAATCTGAGAGACATAAAAATACATAAATTTGATGAAGATATTTTAATAGAAGGATATATTTAAAAATAATCTCTTCAGGAGAAAGTTAATAATGTTTACCGGTATTGTTGAGGATTTAGGGGTAATTCAAAGTATAGAACTTAAACAGGTTACCCTGGAAACAAAATTAAAAGGTTGGAAAATAGGGGATAGTGTTAGTGTAAATGGTATTTGTTTAACCGTAGTTAAGATTAGTCCTGTTACTGAGGTTTTTTGCCTGCTTGTTTTAGAAGTAATGCCGGAAACAATAGAAAAAACTAATTTAGGTCAATGGAAAACAGGAACCAGAGTAAATCTGGAAAGAGCGGTTTGTTTGGGAGAACGCTTAAACGGTCATATTGTAACCGGGCATATTGACGGGATAGGAATAATTCGAAAAATTAAAACACAGGAAAATGCAAAAATAATAGAAATTTCAGTTTCCGCAGGAATTATTAAACATATAGCCCCGAAAGGTTCTATTAGTGTGGATGGAATTAGTTTAACGGTAGTTGATAATGGTATTGATTATTTTTCTGTTTCGCTTATTCCTTATACAATCAATCATACAACCCTGAATTTTAAAGTAGAAGAAGATAAAGTGAATATAGAAACTGATATTTTGGCAAAATATATTGAACAAATAAAAAAATCAGAAAACACCCGATTAATTAAAAATGAAATAAACCAGGATTATTTAGAAAAATATGGCTTTGTTTGATTTTTGAATTGAAGAGTGTATTTAGGAGTATAACGATGAAGTTTAGTAGTATTCCGGAAGCAATAAAAGAGATTAAAAAAGGGAAAATGATTGTTGTTGTTGATGATGAAAACAGGGAAAATGAGGGAGACCTGGTTATGGCGGCAAGAATGGTGAATAAAGAAATGATTAATTTTATGGCTCACCATGGTCGTGGATTGATCTGTGCTCCGCTAATTGAAGAACGTTGCGATGAGTTGGGTCTTGATTTAATGGTAAATAAAAATTCGGCTAAATACGAGACACCTTTTACAGTTTCTGTTGATTTAATAAGTTCGGAAACGTCAACTGGTATTTCTGCTTCTGATCGTGCTTTAACTGTAAAAGCACTAGCAACTAAAACTACACTTCCGGAAGAATTAGGGAAACCCGGTCATATCTTTCCTTTGAGGGCAAAACAAGGTGGCGTACTCCGAAGAAGCGG
>JAGLHV010000233.1 GCA_023143305.1 bacterium
GAACATCCTGAAATTTATAATTCCACGAAAGGATTAATTTCCTATTTATATCAAAATAGTTCTTTACAAAACGGAAAAAAATATACGGTAACTATTTCAGTAAAAGATCTGGGATATTCCCAATCCAAAGAAACTCAAAAATCAGTTAACTTTATAATTAAAGAAAAAGCAATTATTGATTTTATTCCTTACCCTTCCCCTTTTGACCCGTTAAAAATTACACTTACTATCCGCTATGTCTTATCTAAACATTCTAAAATAACTATTAACATTTACGATATCAGCGGAAAATTAATAAAAACAATAATTAAAAACGAGGAACGGGAAGCCGGTGAGCATACTAAAGATCAATGGGTAGGAACTGATTATGCCAACCAACCTTTAGCTAATGGTATTTATTTTTGTGAAATTATAGCTAAAAATGAAGATGGTAAACATAGGATGTATAAATCTATGGCACTTTTTGGAAAATAAATAATTAATGAGAAGTAAACAATCTTACGGAGAAATAACCTGTGTTTAATAAAATACTTTATATATTAGGGAAAATTAATTTATTTTTATTGTTAGTACTATTTAACCCTAATTTGTCCTATGCTGAAATTAACTTTACCGACCCATATCCTACTTCCTCCCAATGGCAAAACACTACTAATATAACCTGTCTAATAACCGTAACGCAGGACACGGCTATAAATACTAGCGAAATTGAATACTGTATATCCAATAGTGGTTATTCTTATGAAAACTGGCATAGCTGGCGTGATGATGCAATTGTTGATAACACTTATTCACCCAATCAAATTCGCTTTAAAATTACTATACCCACTCAAATATACGGAACAAATGACTTTTTTGAAGAGGGAAGTAATAATTACATTCAATGGAGAATTAAAAGTGAAAGCCCTTATTCCGGCATGTATAAAATAAATATCCAAACTAACCACCCCCCCCGCATTACTAATTTACGACCCGATAACGAAGGCTGTGCCAGTATTCATCCATCTATTAAAGCCGATATTTTTGATGAAGGAATGGGAATAAACCTAAATTCATTAACAATAACTATGGATAAATATCCGGAAACTAATATCTTTGTGCTTCGAGCATCCGAACATCCTGAAATTTATAATTCAATCGAAAAAACAATTTTATATACATATGAAGAAAATGCCTTAGAACCAGGGCAAAGATATAGAGTAACTGTTTATGTTGAAGACACAGGGTATAAAGAACCCCTGTCTGCTACACAATCAGCAATATTTACAGTGAAAAACAAGACAATTATCGATCTGATTCCTTATCCCAGTCCTTTTGACCCGCATAAAGAGGCAATTGTAATTAAATATGTTTTATCTCAAAATGCCCGGGTAACTATTAACATTTATGACATGGGAGGAAAATTAATAAAAACAGTAATCAAAGGGCAACAACGGTCAGTCGGCGAACATATCAATGATAAATGGGAAGGAACTGATTATGCCGGTCAAAATTTAGCCAGCGGTATTTATCTTTGCGAAATTATAGCCAAAGATGAAACCGGTGAACATAGAAAACACAAATCATTAGCTTTATTTAGAAAGTGAGGATAATAAAAAATGAAATTTAAAAATATAACCGGAATATTTTTCTTCCTTTGTATTTTATATTTTACAATCCACCCCTGTCAGGCAGGAACAAATGCAGCAGCTTTTTTAAATATTGGCGTTGGTGCACGCGCCCTTGGTATGGGAGGAGCTTTTACCTCTCTTAGTGATGATGCCACTGCCCCATACTGGAATCCTGCCGGATTGGCAACCTTAAATAAAATCACTCTAACCACAATGATTCAGTCTTTAGCCGGGAGTAAGTGGGAGGGAATAGAAGATATCACCCCTAAATATCAATTTATTAGTATTTTACTACCCGCAGATAAGATTGGTTTGAAAAAAATAGGAGGTTCGTTTGCCATTAGCTGGATTCACTGCGGTCTCAACAATATTCCTTATACCTGGATAAACTCTTCCGGAGAGATAGTAAGAGATACTCTTAGTGACCAGGAAAATGCTTATTTTATTTCTTACGGCCGTGTACTGGGCTTAATGAGCTCTAACGATTTTTTAGTAGGTGGGAATTTAAAAATAATAACCCAAAAATTTACTAAAATAAAAGATGCTTCTGCTCTGGGTTATGGATTAGACGCCGGTTTAATTTATTCTTTCTCCCAGGATTTAAAATTAGGAATTCTTTTACAAAAAGAAATAGAATTAAAATGGGACAATCAACATATAGATAAAAGTCCATTAAGAATTAAAATAGGCAGTAGTTATAAATTTTTAAAGAAAAAATCAACATCTATATTAGGTGCTATAGATTTAATACAAACTCGAAAACAGCCATTATGTGCTCATTTAGGCAGTGAGTTTAATTATTTACTGCCTTCTTCTAAAATTTCCTTATTGAGTCTAAGAGCCGGCATAGATGAAATCACCATTGAAGATAGATATGGAAACATAGCTCAATTAAACAACCATATCAACTGGACATTAGGAACCGGGATTAAAATGAAATTTTTCAAGCATAGCTTTCAGTTTAACTATGCCTTTGGCGCTTATCGATTAGGAAATAAACATAGAATTTCTCTAATCATAGAGTTTTTTTAACCCACAAAATACGGGTTATCTTTGACGGATTTTGATTGCAATACATAATTCAAAAGTTTAACGGAGGTAAAAAATGCCAAAAATATTACT
>JAGLHV010000234.1 GCA_023143305.1 bacterium
GGAAATAGATTCTGTAATGGAAGTGATTTATACTGCTGTGAAGGGACGGTTATAATTTTAAAATCCCCCTAACCCCCTTTTTCAAAGGGGGCAAACTGAAAAATAAAGGTGAAATGTGTTTTAAACGACTTCGTTTTTGGGCACTACTTAGTAAAAGAATTATTAGTACTTACTTTATTAGGCATTGTTTTTTGTGCCTTTTCAATTTTTCTTTTTATTTCTTCTTTTCCGGCTTTAAGCTTCAAAGACTTTTTCCAACTAGAAATAGCCTTTTTGTTTTTTTTAAGAGCAATATAAGCATCTCCCAAATGATCCCAAACAATAGCATCTGAAATCAATTTTACAGCTTTTTCCAATTCTTTAACTGCTTTTTTATATTTATTCATTTTATAATAAACCCACCCTAAACTATCTCTGTATGCCCCATTTCCAGGATTAATTTTTAAAGCCTTTTTTGTCATCTTTAACGCTTCCTCCAGTTTTATTCCCCGCTCTGCCCAGGAATAACCTATATAATTATAAGCAGCTGCATTTTTAGGGTTTATCTCTACAGCTTTAAGAAATTTCTTCAATGAACTTTCTCTTTCCCCTAATTTATCATAAACAATCCCCAGCTGAAAATATGCTTCTTCATTATTTGGATTTATTTTTATTATCTCCCGAAAAATATCCCTGGCTTTTATATATTCACTCATTTGTTCATATACTAATCCTAAAAAAAGCCAGCAATCATTATTTTTTGGGTCCATTTTAAGTGCTTGATGCAAAACATCTATTGCTTTTTGGTATTTTTTCAATCGATTATATAAATAAGCTAAATGAATATATGTCTGGGTAAGAGATACATTGTTCTTTATTACTTTTTCAAAGAAAGAGCAAGCTTTTTCCCACTCTTTTTGCTCTTCATAAATCAAAGCTAAAGAATAAAGGGCAGTCAAATTATCAGAATTTATTTCTAAAGTATTAAGAAACGCTTTTTGGGCTTTAGTATTGTTTTTTGTTTCATAATACAGTAGACCTATTTTATTATGAATTGCCGGATTGTTAAAATCAATTTTAACACATTTCTCATAATGTAGAAGTGCTTTATCATATTCTTTTTCCTGCTCATAAATACGTGCTAAGGAAAGATGGGCTAAAAAATAATCATTATTTATTTCAATTGCTTTTTTATACAAAGCAACAGCTTTTCTTTTTTTGCCACACCGTTCATAACTTAAGCCCATATTATAATATATTTCAGAATGCTCTCCGGATAATTTTAAAAATCTATCATAAGCAGCAATCGCTTTCTTATACATTCCAGATTGAAAATAAAGCGAACCAAGATAAAAATAGACTTCTTTCTGGTTTTTGTTTAATGACATTATTTTTTCAAAAATACTGATAGCTTCTTCTATCCTCCCCACCCCCGAATAAATACTCGCTTTTATTAACAACGCAGATATATTTTCTTTTTCTTCTTTCAATATTATCTCTATTTCTACTAATGCATTCTTATAATCTCCTAATTCCAGATATAAATCCGCTAATTCTTTATGCAACGATAAGGTCTCTGAATAAATGAGACTTTTTCTATATTCATAAATAGCTTTTTCAATTTCACCTTCTCTTTCATACAGAAGCCCCATCATATAATGTTCACAAGCATACGGATTAATTGTATCCTTCCCAAAAGAAAAAGAGACAACAGATAAAACAATTATAAAACACAAAAAAAATAATCTTTTTAAAACTAAAAATTTCCTTTTTCCATCCATTTTTATATCTCCTTTTTATTTTCGATGTTGTCAAAAACCACGTATAAACATTCTTTTTTGACTTTTGAATACATCCTTTAGTCTTGTGCCTATGAACTATCTTTTGTCTTTGTTTTGAATTTACTATTTACTTACCTGCTTGCCCGCCAGTTTTTAAGGCGGATTTAGCATTTAGAGTTTCGAATTTAGAGGGTTTTTTCTAACTCCCGTCTCCTAAACAATCTCTTCTAAATTTGCTTTCCATATCTTCGTAAAATTAATTTAATTAAATCCCTTGTTGCATGTTTTTTTTTATCCCCGGAAATACCAACTTTACCACCGTAAGAAAAAACTACCTCTCTCTCCGGGACAGTTTGAGGGGTATAATCAGTACCTTTTAAGTGAATATCCGGTTTTAAAGCTAACAAAACAGAAGAAACATCTCTACCCGAAAATAAAACAACAAAATCCACACATTCCAAACCGGCAATAATTCTTGCCCGTTCGTTTTGCGGAATAATAGGGCGATTAGAATCTTTTATTTTTTTTATAGACAAATCATTATTTATAGCTACAATTAAAACATCTCCTTTTTTTCCGGCCCCCTCCAAATAACGTATATGCCCCACATGTAAAAGATCAAAACATCCGTTAGTTAAAATAATTTTATTTTTTTCTTTTCTTAATTGATTTATGATTTTTTTCAACTCCCCTAAAGTTTTAATTTTATTTTTAGTCATAATCATTCTTAACCCTGTCCATAAATTTTTTGGTTCTTTTGCAAATAAACTAAAAACAAAGAATAGTCTATAGTTCACAGTCGATAGTCCATAGACAAAAACAAAAAAATCAACTATCTAACAAAACTAATTAGAAAAAATAAAGGCAAAATTTGTTTTGAACGACTTAGCAAATTTTAGTAAAAATAAGCGTTAAAAAAATGAGCTTGTCTGAGCAAAGCGAGTTGCTCATTTTTAGCTTGTTTTT
>JAGLHV010000235.1 GCA_023143305.1 bacterium
CCTATTTTTTTATTTTTACTTGCTTTTATTGCTGCTTTAGCTCCTGGGTTGATAACACCTACAACAGGTATGGTAAATTTTTGTTTAAGGCTGTTAAGCCCTAAGGCAGAAGCTGTATTACAGGCAACTACAAGTAATTTAATGTTATGTTTAATGAGAAAATCAGTAATTTTTAATGAGAAACGGGTGACTGTTTTTTTTGATTTTGACCCATAAGGAAGATGAGCAGTATCACCAAAATAAATAATATTTTCGTGTGGTAAATATTTAATAATCTGAGAGGTAACGGTTAATCCGCCTACTCCCGAATCAAAAATACCGATTGCTTTTTTCATTAATGAAATACCCATGTTAGTAAATTTTTTTATATTTTCGCAGCTAATTGTTTTTTATAACGAAAGATTCCTTTATATATTGCCTCGGTCATTTTTTTTCTAAAATTTCTGCTTTTAAGTTTTCTTTCTTCGCCTTTATTGGAAAGGAATCCTAATTCTACTAAAACCGCAGGCATTTTTGTGCCTCGCAAGACATGAAATGCTGCCTGCTTTACCCCGCGATTTTCTATACCTAAATGCATTAGACTTACTTCTCTGCTGATTAAAGAACAGAGTAGTGAGGAGTTGTTCATGAATTTGTTAAGGGTCATTGACCAGAGAATAGTCATTAATTCGTTCAATTTAGGAGATGGGTCTTCCATAGCAATTACTGAATTTTCCATATTGGCTACAGCTTCCGCTTCTTTATCAGATGCTTTTTCTGATAAGAAATAAATTTCGAAACCCTTGGTTTTGGGAGAAAGGGAGGCATTAACATGGATACTGATAAAGAGATCTGCATTTTTTTCATTAGCGATTTGAGTGCGAACGGCTAAGGGGATAAATGTATCGTCGTATCTTGTTAGGATTACCTTAATATGCAGTTTTTTTCGAATCATTTTAGCTAATCTTTTAGCTACGTCTAAAACCAGATCTTTCTCTTTTGTCCCATCAGGACCGACAGCGCCGGGATCTTTACCTCCGTGACCGGGATCGATAACTATAGTTTTAATTTTGAGATGAGAAGGAAGAGCGGTCATGATTTCTTCTAAAGGAATTGTTTTTTCTTTTCCTACCGATGGAGAAAATGGAGCGGGAGATATTGTTGTTTTGGTTAAAGATGGTGTTTGTGCAACAGCCGGTGAGGTGAGGGGTGTTTTCGGAGATGTAGTTTGCTGGAGAAGGTTTTTTGTCTTCACCACTATTCCTACCGGATTTGATGATTTAAATACTTTAAATTCCCCTGCGAATTTATCAAATTCTATAATTAAAGAAGCTTTAGTTTCTTCTTGTTGTGCAGAAATATTTTTTATTACACCGTCTTTAACCATTAAAGCGGATTCTTTAATATTAAGTTTTCCTCCGGTTATGTTTAAACATAGGGAAGAAACTGTTGTGTCTTTTTCTAAATTATAAGGTAAGGGGATAATTGTTTCAATTAAAACTTCAGTGAAACCAGGATAAGTAAAAACACAGGGGGGAAGAATATTTATTTCTTCTTTTTGTTCATATTCTTCTTCTTCAGTATTTTCTTCTGTTTTCTCGTTTTTTTCGGTAATAGTTAACGTCCTTGTTTCTCTGCTCCATAAAGTGGAATTTTGAAAGGTTTCGTTAAAAGAACGGGTGAGAAGCAATTCTAAGGGGACCATTACCATATTTTCTTCTAAAAAAGGAGATTTAGTCAGTTTCCTTTTTATGTTATCAACAATTACTTCTTTACTATCTATGAAAAGAATAACTTTTTTGTTGTATTTAGAGAAAATTAGTTTTTTAGAGATTCCATACCAATCTAATTTGAGATTATACATTTCGGCTACATCAGTTGCTTTTAAATATCCTTTGCCATCAATTAAAATCAAATTAGGTTGAATAGTTAACTGATTTTCAGAGAATATCCGTATTCTTTTTTGAGAATAACTGGATATGGTTAGAATGCTGATTATTAAAAGGGAAAACAAAAGTGTTGTTTTTTTTACCATTTTAACCTTTTTTCCTTTTATTTTATAATTACAATGCTACATATACTATATCAAAAATTGAAAAAAGTCAAACGATTTTTGGTTTCCTTTAATGCTTTATTATTGGTTAATAAAACATCAAAATAAAAATATTGATTATTCCTAATCGATTGGATATAATGAACTCGATATTTAGAAATTAAGAAAAAGAAAAGGGGAAAAATTATGAATTTATATTTAGTGCGGCATGGAGAAGCAATGGGTAGTGAATTATTTCCCACTCGTCCGCTTAGCCAGAAAGGCAAAGCGGATGTCTTTAAAATAGGTAAATTTTTAAAAGAAGCAGGGATTAAAATAGATATTCTCTGGCAGAGTAAAAAGACCCGGGCTGTTCAAACAGCACAAATTCTGGCAGAAATAATCAAAATCGATAAACAAAACATAATGGAAAGAGATGACCTTTTTCCCAATGATCCGGTAAATAATTTATTAAAGGAAATAATTAAAAAAGAAGCTGACCATTTAATGATTGTCGGACATCTTCCTTTTTTACAGAAGCTCAGCTCTTTATTACTGGTTAATTCTGAATATAAGAGATTAATTGATTTTTCTTCGGGCGGGGTTGTATGTCTCAGGCGGGAAGGTGAGGAGTGGCATTTGGTCTGGGAGGTAATACCGGAATTAATTTTTGGGTGAGAAAGGGGGGGAGAACAAAGGCAAAATATG
>JAGLHV010000236.1 GCA_023143305.1 bacterium
ATCAAATTGAGTTCCTTTATTTCTTTCCAGTTCCTCAATTGCACTTACAACGGAAAGTTTTTTACGATAAGGCCTTTCTGAAGTCATGGCATCAAAAGCATCAGCGATGGTCATTATACGGGCTCCCAATTCGATATCAGTCCCTTTTTTTCCGGCGGGGTAGCCTGCTCCATTATAGTGTTCATGATGTTGTTTAATTATTTTAATTACCTTTTTTAAATAATTTAAGGGTTCCAGTATTTCTTCTCCCCGTATAGGATGAAGTTTTACTTCCCTCCATTCCTGAGCATTTAATTTTCCCGGTTTAGTCAGGATATAATCGGGAATTCCTATTTTACCTATGTCATGTAATTGACCGGCTTGCTTGATTGTTTCTATTTCAGAAGAATCTAACTGCATTTTGGTGGCAATAGCTATAGCATATTTAGTTACTTGTTCAGAATGGTGGCGGGTATAATGATCTTTTGCGTCGATAGCTGCGGTTAAAGCGGTAATAGTACGTAGATGTGTGTCTTGTAGTTTTTTGTAAAGGGTGGCATTTTCAATAGCGATAGTTGCTTCTATAGCTATTTCTTTAAGTAGATTAAAATCATCCTTACTAAAAGGTTTTTTTGTTTTTTTGTTATTAATGTTTATTATTCCAATGACATTGTTTTCTCTGGATAAAGGTACGCTTATCAATGATCTGGTATAGTATTTTTCCTGAGACCTTTTTTTAAAACGGGGGTCGTCTTCTATATCTGTAATAAATAAAGGAGTATTTTTTTCGAATACCCATCCGGATATTGCGTCATTTTTTTTAATTCTTGTTGTACGGATAATGTCATCACTTAAACCCTGAGCGCATTTAATGGATAATTCTTCTTTTTCATTATTCCATAAAAGGATAGAACAAATTTCTAAATTCAGAAGAGAAGTAACTTTTTCAACTATATTCTGGAGAACCTTTTCTAATTTTAAAGAAGAAGAAAGTTCTATGCCTATTTTATAAAGAAGAGTTAATTGTTGGGTTCTTTCTTTTACTTTTTTTTCCAGGAGTTGATTTTGTTTTTGTAATTTATACATTAATTTTTTATTGGTAAGCATCATTTTTTTCGAAGAGAGAGCCCTTTTTACTACAAAAGAAATTTTTTCTACATCAAAAGGTTTGGTAATATAGTCGTAAGCACCCAGTCGTAATGCTTGTTGTGCAGTTTCCATGGTTCCAAAAGCTGTAATTACGATAACGATTATAGAAGAGTCGATAGCTTTAAGTTTAGCCAGGATTTCAACACCGTTCATATCAGGTATTTTTATATCGGTTATAACCACATCAAAAGATTCTTTTTGTGCCGATTGTATTCCTTCTTTACCTGTTTGGGCATATTTAACACTGTAGCCCTTATCTTTTAATAAGTCAGAAAGTAGATGGCACATAATTTCTTCATCATCTATTACTAGTATTTTCCCCCAGCTCATAATTTTCTCCTTGATTTTTTTTAAGCTTTACAGATTGCTAATATGATAGTAAAAGTAGTTCCTTTTCCTATTTCACTTTTTACTTTTATTTTTCCTTGATGTTTTTTGATGATTTCATAGCTGATAGATAGTCCAAGACCTGTTCCTTTATGATCTTGTTTCGTAGTAAAAAACGGTTCAAAAATTTTATTTATATTCTCTCTGGAAATTCCACAACCCGTATCGGAAAAAGACACTTCAATCTCATTTTTATTTTTATTTTGAGCAATAATGGTTAGTGTCCCTTCCTTTTGCATAGCATGCTGGGAATTTATAATTATATTAGTAAAAACTTGTTGTAACTGGTTAGCATCTCCGATTACTTTTTTTAAATCCGGGTCGACATGGGAAATTACTTTTATATTGTGTGAAGAGAGAGAGTGGTTCAATACAAAAAGTGTAGTTTCTAATACTAGTTTTAGATTAAGGGGTTTTTGGGGGGAAACAGGCTTTCGCGAAAAAATAAGCAGGTTTTCTACAATTTCTTTACAACGCTGAGCCTCTATTTCTATATAAGTTAAATTTTTTTCGCATTTTTTGAAATCAACTACACGAAAGTCCGTTTTTTTTATTTTGTTTAAAAGATGTTGTGCATAGCCTAAAATACCGCCAAGAGGGTTGTTTAATTCATGTGCTACGCTAGCTCCTAATTGTCCGATAGCGGCCATTTTTGCTGATTGAATTAATTGGGATTGAGCATCTTTCAGTTTTTTTGTCCGTTCTTCTACTTTTTCTTCCAGGGTTTTATTGTAATGTTCCATTTCTTTTTTTGATTTTTGTAATTCTTTTACCATCCGGTTAAAAGCGGAGGATAGTTCCCCTATTTCATCATGGGAATATATTGGTACCTGTCGATTTAAATTACCTTTGGCAATTTTTCGGGCTTCATCAATTAATGTTCGTATAGGTTTTACAATGGCACTGATTAAAAGTATTGCTCCCCCTATCCCAATGATAATGATACAGATAGTTATTAATCCGATTTTTTTGGTGATTTGAACAAGGAGGAAATCCATTTTTTTTAAAGAAAGTCCTATGTGAACTAAACCTATTACTTCTGTTATTTTTTTTTCAGACTCGGCTTTATCTATAAACATCATTTCTTCCATTTCTATTTCTTTTTTATCTGTCTGAATACTTATTGGAACCAGTATCTGGCATATCTTTTGGCCGGAAGAAAGAGAAAAATTAACAGAATATTTATTTATTGGCTGAATAGG
>JAGLHV010000237.1 GCA_023143305.1 bacterium
AAATTTATAGATGAAAAAGAAATCAATCGGTTTGAAGACATTGAAAAACAATTGGAAAAAGAGATAAAAATGAAAAAGGATTCTTTGGAAAAAGAAAGCGTATTAAGTGAATAAATAAAGGGTGGTTACTTGAAATGCTTAGCCAAATACTAAATTTTGAAAGAAAGAAAAGTTATTGGATTATCGGATTGGTGCTGTTTTGTGGTTTAGTTTTATCTTGCAGTAAGGGAGAAGATGCGGTTAGCAAAACGATAAAGGAAAGCGAACATTTAATTCAGGCAAAAGAGGCTTTTTTGCAAGGCGATTGGGATAAAGTAATTCAATACGGGGAAGAAGGAATAAAAAAAGAGCCGGATGATGCTATTCTGAGTCAATTATTGTTGGCTGCTTATGTATTGAAAGGAGACGATTTTTATAAAAAGGCGATAGAGTTTACAATAAAAAAAGAAGTACTATTAGAAAAGAATGAAAAAAAATTTTTGAATTGGGCCCGAAATTTGGTTAAAAATAATTCTCAGAACAGCTATTCTCATTATTGTTTAAGTAAATCAATGGGGAAAAAGAAAAAGGCAATCGGACCTTTGAAAAAAGCAATAGAAATTAATTCTCAATTTAGTGAGGCTTATTCCAGATTGGGAATGATTTTTGAAGAGAAAAAAGCATGGGATAAAGCCGAGTTTTATCTAAAAAAAGCATTGGAAAACAGCCAAAATTCAAAGGCTATAAATTTGTGGCGTTTATCTTTTATGTATTTGTCGTCAAAAAAATATGAATTGGCTGAATCCTATGCATTAAAGGCTATTGAAAAAAAAACCGATTTTGAAATGGCGTATCTTACTTTAGGGGCTATTTATTTCCGAATGAATGAATTAGGAAAGGCAATCAATTCCTGGAAGGAATTTGTTCGCCTGGATCCTGAGGAAAAAATAGGAAAAGGGATAAAAGAACAGATTTTATTATTAGAAAAAATGCTTAAAAATAAAGAGATATTACTGAAAAGCGTTTCTATGGATGAAGAAAAGATTTCGATATTAAAAGAAGCTTTATTGCAAGGGGATTGGAATAAATTGATTGAATTTGGAGAAAAAGAAATAAAAGAAAACCCCCATAATTTGCTGCTTTGTCATTTGCTCCATTCAGCTTATGAGTTTAAAGGGGATCCTTTTTTGGAAAAAGTTCAAGATTTCCTGGCTGAAATAGAACCATTGTTTAAAAATAAAAAGAATATGAATAAAGTTTTTACCTGGGCGGAAGAGTTAACTAAAAAATATCCCCAAAATTGTTATGCGCATTTTCATTTGGGCAAAAGTTCTCTGGGAATGGGTAAAAGTGGAAAAGCAATTGAGTCCTTTAAAAAAGCAATAGAGATTAATCCAACGTTTAGCGAAGCTTATTTTCGACTAGGAGCTATTTATGAGCAGGTAAATTCATTGAATAAAGCTGAATATTATCTGAAAAAAGCCCTTGAAAATCCGCAAAATTCAGAAGCTAAATATTCTATAAGTCTTGCAGATATTTATGAGTCTTTGAAAGAGTACAACCTTGCTATGGATTATGCACTAAGGGCTATCGAAAAAAAACCTGATTATACAGGAGCATATGTTTTTATTGGGACTCTTTATACAAAAAAGGGCAATTATAATTTAGAAATGGCGAAAAATTACTGGGAAAAAGCTGTTCAATTAGATCCTAATGGAGAAAATGGGAAATTGGCACAGGAATGGATTTTATCATTACCAAAGAAATAAACACTTACAATTGGGTTTGTATCATGAATCCTGTATCGTGAAAAAGAGGAGGAAACATTGAAAGTTAAAGAATATAGAACTATTTCCGGGATGGCCGGTCCGTTGATTTTTGTAGAAGGCACTGAAGGAATAAAATATGGAGAAATCGTGGAAGTGCGCTTAGGCCTTGCCGGTAGTAATAAGAGGGAAAAAGTTCGCACCGGAAAAGTTTTGGAAGTCATAAATGATAAGGTTTTAGTCCAGTTATTTGAAGGAAGTGCCGGGTTAAATCTAAATGAGAGCCGTATAAAATTTTTAGGGAGGGGGGTTGAATTAGCCGTTTCCCCTGATATGTTGGGAAGAATTTTTGACGGGATGGGAAAACCTATTGATGGAGGCCCGGAGATTATACCGGAGAAAAAACTGGACATAAACGGAGAATCAATTAATCCGGCTGCCCGGGATTATCCTAACGAATTTATTCAAACAGGAGTTTCTGCTATTGATGGGATGAATACACTGGTACGGGGACAGAAATTGCCTATTTTTACCGGTTCAGGACTTCCTCATAATGAATTGGCTGCCCAGATAACCCGACAGGCAAAAATTTTAGGCAAAGATGAAAAATTTGCGGTAATTTTTGCGGCTATGGGTATTACTTTCGAAGAAGCGGATTATTTTATTAATGATTTTAAAAAAACAGGGGCTATTGAAAGAGCAGTTCTTTTTGTTAATTTGGCTAATGACCCGGCGATAGAAAGATTGGCTACGCCCCGGATAGCTTTGACGGCGGCAGAATACCTGGCTTTTAGTCAGGGAATGCATGTATTAGTCATCCTTACCGATATGACCAACTATGGGGAAGCCTTACGGGAAGTTTCTGCAGCCAGAAAAGAAATTCCGGCTCGCAGAGGATACCCGGGATATATGTATACTGATTTATCTACTATTTACGAACGGGCAGGAAGGATAAAAGGAAAGAAAGG
>JAGLHV010000238.1 GCA_023143305.1 bacterium
GGTATTGGAAAGTTAATGCAGATTGGAATAGATAATGGGCGTCGGGTAAAGAAGAATTTAGAAATAGGGATTTGCGGGGAACATGGCGGTGATCCTGAATCGGTAAAGTTTTGTCATCGGGTAGGAATGAATTATGTTTCTTGTTCTCCTTATCGGGTTCCTGTTGCCTGTTTAGCTGCGGCGCAAGGGGCAATAGTGTCACCGAGAAAATCAGGCGTAAAAAACAAAAAATTAACAAAAAAAGCAAAGGGGAAAAAATAGATTCTTGATTTATTAGCCGGAAAATTATAACTTTCGGTTTATAATGTTCAATAGATATTTACTGTCAAAAAAGGGGGGTGGTATTTAAAAATCAGGAAATTTCAGGACAAAGTCCAATTCGTAATAAAAAGGGTAAAAATAAAAAGGGAGGTAAAAGGCTTTATGAAAAAAAGTACTATTTTGTTATTGTTAGTTATGTTTGTTTTCGTTATAGGGATGGGAGGGTGTGCAAAAAAACAAACAATTAAACCCGATGAAAAAATAGAAGAGGCGGAAGCAACTGATGAACAGGCGGAATTCATACCCGAAGAATCAGTGCGGGATAAAAGCTTTAGTGATTCTTCTGACCTGGAAGATGTTTATTTTGGATTTGATAATTACAATGTTAGTTCCCGGTACAGAGCAATTTTAAATGAAAATGCTTCATGGCTTAATGATCAGGAAAATGCCTATATTCAGATAGAAGGACATTGTGATGAAAGAGGAACTATAGAGTATAATCTGGCTTTAGGACAGAGAAGAGCGACTAGTGTGCGGAATTATTTGATTAAACTGGGAATAGATCCCAAAAAGATATCTACTATAAGTTATGGAGAGGAAAAACCTTTTGATACCGGAAGTAATGAAGATTCATGGGCAGCAAATAGAAGAGCTCACTTTTTAGTACGGTTTGAATAAGGCCGGTAAAAGGTTTTATCGGTTTTTTAAAGGGGAGTAAAAAATGATAAAAAAGGTAATAATTGTTTTAGTAGGTGTTTTTTTTAGTGGTTGTGCTACTATGAATGAGTATAAAAGTATTCCTCCCAGGGTAAAAAAATTAGAAGATAAGTTAAATGATTTACAGAAGAATTATGCCGGCATGAATGCAAGAATTGACGAATTAAATATATCTGCACAAATTATAGATGGGAAGGTAGAAGAAAATCATTATAATATGAGTGATGTTTCGGGAAGGTTAGATGCAATTGAAAGTAATTTAGGCCAGCGTTTATTTTTACTGGAGGAGAAGGCAGGTTTTTCTGCAATACAAAGTTATCCTTCTTCTTCTAGTTCAACAACCCCGGCTCAAAAACAAAATATACCTAAAAGCAAAAATAAACAGTCCTTTAAAAGGTCAAAATCTTCTCCCCGTCAATTGTATCAGGCTGCTTATGATGACTATGTAAAGCGTAATTATGCTTTAGCCTTAACCGGGTTTCAGCAATATCTTAAACAATATCCTCAGGGAGAATTATCCAGTGGATCACAATATTGGGTTGGTGAATGTTATTATAGCCAGGGAGATTTTAAAAATGCTGCTTCTGAATTTGGTAAAGTAATTGCCCGTTATCCTAAGAGTAACAAGCTTCTTGCTGCAAAACTAAAAAAAGCATATTCTTTAGTTCAATTAGATAAACGAAAAGAAGCTATAGCTCTTTTTGGGGAAATTATTGATCAAAGTCCTCTCTCTACAGAAGCAAAGTTGTCTAAACGAAAAAAAGCGGAGCTGGAAAAAGAAGAATGAGAGCGGTAAATATTAAGAAATATACTTTGCCACTATTGGATATAAGGAAAGCGATTGTTTTTTCTATTTGTTTACATATATTAATTTTGGGAATGAGTTCTTTTTTAAAGTCTTTTTATTACAAAAAAACTTATTGGGTAATAGAACCTGTAGAATTAATACCTTTCGCTTCTTCTACGCCTGTAATAAAGAAAACCGCAAAAAAACAAGAAAAAAAGAAAAAAGAGAAAAAAAAGGTAATTATTCCATCTAAAGAAAAACCTATAGTTAAGAAAAAAATCCAAAAATCCAAAGAGAAAAAAGAGGATGAAAAAAATACTATAACCCAGAAAGAAGAAACTATTCAGGAGGTACAGCCTACAGGTGGAATAGTTTCTATAGAAGGGAAAAAATTTCCTTTTGCTTATTATCTTGAACTTATTCAAAATAAGATTAATCACCAATGGCGTTCTCCTTGCAATGTTCTGGAAAATAAAAAAGTAGTGGTTTTTTTTAAAGTTCTTAAAGGGGGGCAGGTTAAAAATATTTCTTTAGAAGAGAGTTCGGGTGTTTTTCTTTTGGACCAATCAGCTTTACGGGCAATATGGCAGTCAGCCCCTTTTCCCCCTTTACCGCAGGGATATAAAAAAGATTTCTTAAATGTACATTTTAAGTTTGAGTTGAAGTTACAACAGGAAGGGTTAAAGTAATGCGTTATTTATTCAGATTTATGATTATTTGTCTGATAGTGAATTTTTATTTATCGGTACCTATTCAGGCAACGGATGTTTATCTTAGAGGGTTAAAGCAGGCCGGTAGAAAAATAACTATTGCTATCCCTGATTTTGAAAATGAATCGTCTTTAAATGATAAGGAAAATTTTTCAAAAAAAATAGCGGTAATTTTAAAAAATGATTTAACTATGTCAGGATGGTTTGAAGTTATTGATAAAAAAGATAGTGA
>JAGLHV010000239.1 GCA_023143305.1 bacterium
CTAATGTAAAATAACTACTAAAAAATAAAGGTAAAATATGTTTTGAACGACTTCGCAAATTTTAGCGAAAATAAGCGTTTAGAGAAAAACATATTTTGCCTTTATTCATCCCCACCCTTATTCACCAATCCTCTTTTTATTTCTCTCCCCTCCCAGGAGTCTTTTTAAAAATGTCTTTTTTCTCATTCTCTTAATTAAGGTTTTTATTTCCTCTATCTTCAAATTTGCCTCTTTTTCCCCTTGTTGAATACAATAACCAGCTTTTTTAAAACTCATCCAGGAAATATTTTTTATTCCGGGACTAAGTATAAAATCCGCTTCCTTTAATTGCAAATCAGAAAATTTTATTCCAGTAATTTTATTTGCTCTAAAAATAATAGCGAGTCCATTATCTATACTGCTTGTATGTCGTAACTTACTCCTCACATCTACCGCAATTACTATATCCGCTCCCAATTTAAAAGCCGCAGAAACAGGTACCGTCTCTACCACCGCTCCATCCACCAGTAATTTCTCTTTCCATCGTAAAGGAGGAAAAACCCCGGGAATAGTCATACTGGCCTGAACAGCTTCTCTCATTGAACCCCTAAAAAAAGTAATCTCTTCTCCCTTGCAAAGATCTGCGGCCACACAGACAAAAGGAATTTTTGTGTCTTCTATATTCTTTTCGGAAAAAAGCACCTCTAAAATCTTTTCTATTTGTTTTTCTTCCAGGAGAGAATCTTTCTTTTTATATAAATTATAATAAAGGTATAACTGTTTAATATAACTAATAAAACGATGAAATGGCCTGATTTGAATATTCTCATCTTGTTTTAAAAGATTTCTACTCAGTTCACCAAATAAATCGCTTTTTAAATTATTTTGTATTTTATTTTCCAAAAAATCAATATCCGGATGTAAAGCATACAATCCTCCAATCATCGCACCCATACTTGTTCCGGCAATAATGTCAATGGGAATTTTATGATGTTGAAAGACTTTTAAGATTCCCAAATGAGCGAATCCCCTTGCTCCACCTCCACCCAAAGCTAATCCCACTTTTAACTTACGCATTTATTTTTTCCTTTTTGTGCTTTCTTATAAAATCTCTTTCGCAAAATATTACCAAAAATCGTAGAATCATCTTAAAAATGTTTCACGTGAAACATTTTCTTAAGTTTTAAAAATCATACATCCGTATCTGTTTGTCCTTTTAACCAATTCAACGAATAAAACAAATTTAACTAATTAAACAGTTTTTTTCATCCATAAGGATAAAATATAAAAAACAAAAGAGACATCCCGGTTAATATCCACATTGCCGAATGAATTTCTTTATATCTCCCTGCAACAATTTTAAAAAAAGGATACAGAACAAAACCCCCGGTTATTCCCACTCCTATATTATAAGTAAAACTCATCAAAATTATAACTACAAAAGCAGGGATAGATTCTGTATAATCGCTAAAATTAATTTTAGTTATTGACTCTAACATTAAAAGACCAACAATAATTAAAACCGGACCATAAGCCAGAGAAGGAATTGCGGTAAGAAAAGGAACAAAAAAAAGACTACTTAAAAACAACAGAGCTACAATCAAAGAACTCAATCCTGTCCGCCCACCTTCTTCAATTCCTGCAGCCGATTCAATATAAGTCCCAGTGGTTGTAGTTCCTACTAATGAACCAACAATAGTAGCTAAGGCATCCGCTAACATCGGTTTTTCTATTTCCGAAAGATTTCCTTGTTTGTCCAAAAATCCAGCCCGGGCAGAGACCCCAATCAATGTTCCAATAGTGTCTACAAAATCCATAATAAATAAAGTAAGGATTATAGGAACAAATCCCCATTTTAAAGCACCTAAAAAATCTATTTTAAGAAAAATAGGGGCAAGACTGGGGGGAGAACTAATCCAACGGGAAGGAACTTCTGCTACTCCAAAAATAAAAGACAAAAAAGTCGTTGCTAATATTCCAATAATTATGGATCCTTTTATCTTCTTAATCATTAAGGCAGATATCAAAACAAAACAAAATATAGATAACAATACAGGCGTACTGGTAACCTTCCCCAGATGAACCGGTGCACCGGGAACCCCTAAACAAACAATGCCTGTTTCATTTAATCCAATAAAAGTTAAAAACAATCCTATTCCAGCGGCAAAACTATATTTAAGTCCTAACGGAATAGCATTGGCTAACCAACCCCGCAGTTTAAAAACGGTAAGTAAGGTAAAAATTACGCCCCCGATAAAAACAGCTCCCAGAGCCGTTTGCCAGGAATAGCCCAATACACCTACTACTGTAAAAGCAATAAAAGCATTTTCACCCATATAAGGGGCAATGGCAAAAGGTCTATTAGCATAAAAAGCCATTAATATTGTTCCAAAAAAGGCAGCAATTATCGTAGCCACCATTGAGGGACCGATAGGTATTCCAGCCCTTTGTAGAATAGCCGGATTAACGATAATAATGTAAGCCATAGTCATAAAAGTAACCAGACCCGCCAATATTTCTGTTTTTATCGTTGTTCTATGAACTTTTAATTTAAAAATTTTTTCTAATATTCGATTCATAGATTATTTCGCTCCCTTCGTAAATAGTGTTAAATAATCCGTACATAAATACTATATCACAAACTATTTTTGACTACTTTTTCAAATTCCCAACTCCCAACTTCAAAATACAGTTAAAGACAGGCACAAAGGCATCAAG
>JAGLHV010000024.1 GCA_023143305.1 bacterium
CAGCGGAACACAATTTGACTCAAAAATTGTAGAAATATTAATTGAATTAATAGATGAAGCTCAGGAATTATTTAAAAAATAATATTTTAAAATTAAAAACAGGAAATATTAACCAAATATGATTTTTCCTGTTTTTTGACAAATTGAGATTTCATAAAATGAGTAAACCTTTAATAGCGATACTTGGTCCTACCTCTTCAGGAAAAACAAAATTCTCTATATTCCTTGCCCAACAAATCAATGGAGAAATTATTTCTGCTGATTCCATTCAAGTATATAAATATATGAATATAGGAACTTCCAAACCGCCCGGAAAATGGTTAACGGTTAAAGGGAAACGTTTTTTTATGGTTAATGGAGTTCCTCACTATATGATTGATGTAATAAAACCCGAACAAAAATTTAGTGTAGGGAAGTATACCATCGCAGCAACTAAGATTATTGAGGAAATTTATAAAAAGGGTAAAATACCTATTTTAGCAGGGGGAACGGGGTTATATATTAAAGCAATAATTAAAGGTTTATGTCCGGCACCTTCTGCTAATCAGAAAATAAGGAGAAACTTAAAAAAAGAAGCAACTCAAAACGGTATTGAATATCTTTACAACCGTTTAAAAAAAATAGATCCCTGTGCTTCATTGCAAATTCATTGTAATAATTTACAGAGAATTATTCGAGCCTTAGAGGTTTATCAAATTACCGGTATACCTTTTTCCCAAATACAACAAAATACTCCAATTCCTAATTATAAAACAATAATGATTGGGTTAAAATGGAATAGGGAAATGCTTTATAAGAGAATTAATCAAAGAGTAGAAAAAATGTTTAAAGATGGGTTGGTCAAAGAAGTTCAAAGCTTATTGGATAGAGGTTACAATCGAAACTTGCCTTCAATGCAAGGTTTAGGATATAAACAGGTTTTTGATTACCTGGAAAAAAAAATTGATTTAGAAGAAACAATATCTTTAGTAAAACGTGATACTCGAAGATATGCGAAAAGGCAATTAACCTGGTTTAATAAAGATAAGGATATTCATTGGATAGAGATAAACAAAGATATCGACATAAAAGAGGGCATGAATAAGATGTGTTTACTTGTGAAAAAAATATTAACTCGAAAAATAATAATGTGACTAATTTACTAATGGGTAAAGAAAAAGTAATACTAATAGGTGTTTTATTACCTTCCAAAAAGAGGATTTTCGTAGAAGATTGCCTGGAAGAACTATCCAGTTTGTGTAATACTGCCGGGGCAGAGGTAGTAGATTTTTATATACAAAAAAGAAAAAAAATTGATTCTGCCTATTTTATAGGTAAAGGGAAAATAGTTCAAATACAAAAAAAACATTTAACTAATGGAAAAATAAATACTATCGTTTTTGATGATGATCTTTCTCCCGCACAACAAAGAAATCTGGAAGAAATTACCGGGATAAAAATTGTAGACCGTACCCGCTTGATTTTAGATATTTTTGCTAAAAGAGCTTATAGCAAAGAAGGTAAATTACAAGTGGAATTGGCCCAATTAACTTACTTGCTTCCTCGCTTGATGGGAAAGGGTATTGCTTTATCTCAACAAGCAGGAGGGATTGGAACAAAAGGCCCGGGCGAAAAGAAATTAGAAATAGATAAAAGACGGATAAAAAGCCGCATTTTTGTTTTAAAAAAGGAAATTGAAAAAATAAAAAAGCATAGAGCACTTCAGAGGGAAAGAAGAAAACAGATTCCCATGCCAATGGTTACCTTAATTGGTTACACTAATGCCGGCAAATCTACCTTGTTTAATACTTTGGCTAAAGCATCAATTTTTGTTGAAAATAAACTATTTGCTACTTTAGATCCAACTATCCGGCAAATAATTTTACCTGACGGTCAAAAAGCTCTTTTAGCTGATACAGTGGGGTTCATTCGTAAACTTCCACATCAATTGATAACCGCTTTTCGAGCTACCCTGGAAGAAGTATCACAAGCAGATATTCTTTTACATATTATAGACTCGACCCATAAAAACAAGCAGGAACAAATTAAAGCTACATATCAAGTATTAGAAGAATTAGGGATAGAAAACAAACAGATAGTAAATGTATATAACAAAATAGACCTTCTTTCTGCAGGAGTAAAGCAGAAAGAATTAAGAGGGGAAAAGGGGATTTTTGTTTCCGCTTTAAAAAGCGAAGGAATTTTGTTGCTTTTAAACACGATATCCGGTTTGCTGGAGAAGGAATTAGTAAGAGCAACCATTGTTATTCCTTCTTCTGAAAGTAGTATTATTTCTAAGATTTTCGATAAAAGCGTAGTGTTAAAGAAAAAATACAATAAAGATAAACTTACTTTAGAAGTAAAATTAGCTAAAAAACATGCCGAAAAGTTCAAAGAATATATAGTAAAGACAGTTGAATTGGTTTAGATTGGTTTTATTAGTTACATTGGTGTGTGCCAAGATAAGTTTTTTGTAAACTATCCTGATGAAAAGTTCAGGAGACAGTAAATGTCTGTTAGAGGCATCCTCCTTATTCTCAGGCGGAGCGGACTATCGCTTTACTCCAGCAAAAAGAAAAAGACATTTTTTCCCCCTTTAAAAAAGGGAGTAGGGGGATTTAGACAAGAGGCAAATACTAAATTTTAAACACATTTTGCCTTTATTTACTTTATTAATTTTTAATTAAATAAAAACAGGGGTAATTAAAATTGAAAAAGAAAGAAAAAAATATGAATTCATTACCTGTTGTAGCCGTAATTGGAAGGCCTAATGTAGGCAAATCAGCCTTATTTAATCGGTTAATAGGACAAAGAAAAGCTTTAACCTGCGACTATGCCGGTTTTAGCCGGGATAGAAATTATGCTACTTGTTCCTGGGGAGAAAAAGAATTCTCCATCATTGATACCGGAGGATGGGAAATAAATTCCAAAGAAAAAATATGGGAACTTGTTCGTTATCAGTTGGAATTAGCTATTAATGAAGCGGATTTAATCTTGTTTATGGTTGATGGAAAAGAAGGATTGAATCCTAAAGATAAAGATCTTTTTAATTTTGTCCGAAAATGCGAAAAAAAATGCCTTTTGGTGGTAAATAAAATTGATTCGGAAAAAGAAGAAATAAATGCTTATCAATTTTATCCACTTAGTAGTGAGTTAATTACAATTTCTTCTATACATGGTTTAAATATAAATACCTTGCTGGATAAAGTTTGTTCTCTCCTGCCTTTTTTTTCCTCTATTTCTCTGGAAAAATCAGAAGAGTTAAAAATTGCTATTGTAGGAAAACCTAATGTAGGAAAATCATCGTTGGTAAATGCTTTATTAGGAGAAGACAGAGTAATTGTGCATTCCACTCCGGGAACGACCAGGGATTCCATAGATAGCGTATTTAACAACGAAGGGGATACTTTTCGACTTATTGATACAGCAGGAATCAGAAGGAGAAAGAAAACCAAAGAGGTTTATGAAAAATTAAGTGTTATTAATGCTCGTAAAAATATTCAAAGGGCAAATATTTGTCTCTTAGTTTTAGAATCATTTACTTTTTCGGATCAGGATATAAAAATTGCCAATATGATTGAAGAGGGGAAATGTGCTTGTGTTGTTATTGTAAATAAAAGTGATTTGATAAAGAAGAGAGGAGAAGAAAAAAAGATTATTCTTCAGGAAATTAAAGAAAAATTATATTTCATGGATTATGCCCCTGTTTTGTTTACTTCCGCTAAAAACAAGGCGGGCATAAAAAAAATGTTAAGAACAATTAAAAAAGTGCTTATTCAGTATAACAGAAATACAAGTAAAAAAGAAGTAGAAAAGTTAATTCTTTCTGCTTATTTAAATAATCTACCTGGGCTTACTAACGGAAAACGAACAAAAATATATAGAGCGCAACAGGTTAAAACAGCACCTCCTTTATTTTGCATTTGGATAAAAGGATATCTTCCTAATGTAGCTTATAAACGTTATTTAAGAAATAAAATTAGACAAAAATTTGGTTTTATCGGAAGTCCTTTGAATTTAGTTTTTAGAAGGACAAAATAAGTTAATGGCTATTTTATATAGGAGAAAAAATTAATTGTAAATAAAAATTACTTGATTTTTACTGATTTTAGTGTATAATTAGTAATGTAGTATGTAAAAAAATTGTCAATAACTTATGGGGGAGAGCAGTATTTTCATTTATTTTATATTAGTTTTATTTTTAAGTTATGTGTTGGGTTCTCTTCCTAATGCATATTTAATGGGAAAATGGATAAAAGGAATAGATCTTCGCCAATATGGTAGTGGAAATGTAGGATTTACCAATTTGTATCGAGTAACCGGTTTTAAACCCGCAATAATTGTGCTCTTAGTAGATATATTAAAAGGTTTGATTCCGGTGCTGGTAGGGCTTTATTTATTCGCAATTTATCCTAATGCTCGAATTATGGCAATTTTTTTTGGCATGGCTGCTATTATAGGACATAATTGGAGTATTTTTTTAAAAGGGAAAGGTGGAAAAGGGGTAGCTACTTCCACAGGCGTTTTTTTAGCTTTAATTCCAATACCGACAGTATGTGCATTTATTATTTTTGTAATAATAGTTTTTTTTACTCATTATATATCCTTAGGTTCTATTTTGGGAAGCATTTCTTTGCTTTCGGTTGCTTATTTGAGAAAAGAGCCCCAGGAATCGATTATTTTTGCTGTTATAGTGGTTATTTTAATTATCATTAAACATCATCCTAATATAAAGAGATTATTAAATAAAAACGAAAATAAATTTAATTTATTTAAAAAGTAAAAAAATGAAAGAAAAAATATCTATTTTAGGTGCAGGCTCTTGGGGTATAACTTTAGCTGTTCTTTTATTTAAAAAGGGATTTGATATTACGCTGTGGGAATTTAATAAAACCCAGTCGCAATTACTTGACCAAAAACGGGTTTTGGATTTTTTACCTCAAGTAATAATCCCAAAGGAAATTTTGATAACTTCTGATTTAGAAATTGCTTGTAAGGAAGCAGAAGTTATTGTTTTTGCTGTTCCTTCTCAAGTGATGAGAGAAGTGGCTAAAAAAGTATCTAATTTCAAAAAATCCGAAAAATATATTGCAGTTAGTGCCTCAAAGGGTTTTGATTTGGAATCACTTAAACGAATGTCTGAGGTGTTAGAAGAAGAATTAAATGCTGATTCACAAGCGGAAATTGCTGTTTTGTCCGGTCCCAGCCATGCAGAAGAAGTAAGCAAAGGGATTCCTACAGCAATAGTAGTGGCGAGTAAAAATATGACTACGGCCAAATTTTTACAAAAGGTTTTTATGACTTCGTTATTTCGAGTTTATACCAGTAAAGACCTGATAGGGGTAGAAATAGGAGGGAGCTTAAAAAACGTTGTTGCTCTGGCTTGTGGAATAAGTGATGGGTTGGGACTGGGTGATAATACTAAAGCAGCTTTAATGACGCGTGGATTGGTAGAAATAAGGCGTTTAGGAGTAAAAATGGGAGCTAACCCCTTTACTTTTTCAGGTCTTTCCGGAATGGGTGACTTAATAGTTACCTGTATGAGTAAACACAGTCGAAATCGCAATTTAGGTGAAAAAATAGGGCAGGGGAAGTCTTTAAAAACAGCTTTACAAGAGATAGTGATGGTAGCCGAAGGAGTACCCAGTACCTGTTCTGCTTATAAATTAACTAAAGAGCTTGATATTTCCTTGCCGATAACCAAAGAGGTATATCAAGTTTTATTTGAAGATAAAAACCCTAAAATAGCAATTAAAAACTTAATGGAAAGAAAACCAAAATCTGAGTTAGAAATAGAAAAAAACATAGAGAGTGAATAAAATGTGTGAAATTTGTAATAAAGAAAGTGAAAAATTAACTTTTTGTCCCTTATTCGGTGGAAAATTAATTTGTTTACGATGTTGTTTTTCCATTTCCACAGGAGACCCCCGGATGCTTAAAAAGATAAAATCAAAAACAAACCTGCTTAAGCATGTTGTCTTAAAAAAATGCCGAATTTGCATTGAAAAAGCCGGTACTGCAATAGAGATTGAGAAATAAAAGCCAACCCCAAAAACTAATAAAATCAATTTATCGATCCAATTATTAAATAGTTCTGATTCCTTTTAGGGGTATCTTTGGAACCTTCCTGAGTAATTTTTTCTCCAATTTAAAGCAAAGACAAATATAGTTTATCCTAAATAGTAACAATGTTTAACTTTTTATAGGTTAGATCATTGCATACTTAAAGTAATTTATTAGATACAATACCAAAAGATATTGTATTATTTAGAATACACTTATTTTTTAATAATTTACTTTAACATGGTTTTTGTTTGAAATTATCTTGAGAAGTTAACATAAGATATATTATAGGACGTTGTTTAGGGCTTTTTCGTGGTGAAAAAATCAACCATACTTCAATACAAATATTGTAGTTATTGATAGCCGACGGTTTTAGCCGGGGCGAATTTTTTTTTTTGAAGTGTATACAAATTGTAGGTGCAGAATTTACTCTGCTCAAATATTGACCGGTTTAAACTCAAAGGCACAATAAAATAGATGATTATCCAGGTGTAATACCATTCTTCCTTAAAAAAAATGGCTTAAATCGAATTGTAATTTCTTATTTCTATAAATTACGCAGACCAATTGGCAATAAAATAATCTTCTTTCGGTTTTATGAAGTGAACAAGATTTCGGTTGGGCCATCTTTCTATTTCCAAACTTTCTTTTTCTACCACAATTACAAAAGCAACTTCTTCATCATCCTTCACTCCAATGTCCGTAAAAGAAACAGCTGCTTCAATAATTTTGTCTACAGCGACAGACTGAATGGGTTTTATCTCCACAAAAAATTTATTTCCTGAAGATTCGTCCAGTGCCCATAAACCCGCTTTTCCGGGAGTATCTTTTTCTTGAAAAAGGTTTAAGATTATTTCTTTCTTAGTGTTTAAGAAAACTAATTTAAAGGTTACCTGCCCTATTTTTCCCGAAAGTAGAGGAATGGTAGTGTCTATTCGTAAATAAAGATTGTTCAAATCAAAGCCGTAATGGAAAGATTTGATAATACTTTTAGTTTGATGCATGGTTCCGCCCAATTTTCCAACATCGTAAAATCCGGCATTATACCATTCAAAGTAATTATTGACTTTTCCATCGATTTTTGGGCTAAGAAACCCTATGGGTCCAAAAGCAGTCTTAGTTGTCTTAAATTGGCCTTTAATAGCTACATAAAGCCTGTTAGGAACCTTTTCCCCTATTAATTCGTAAACAGAGATTAAATGCTTTCTAAACAGATTATCAAAGGCATCATCATTTCCTGAACAGTGATCATCTCCGTACCACCAATTCCAGTCACTGCCTTCGGCTATATATATTTCTTTCCATGCTTTTTCTATAACTTGTTTATATTCATCTTGGGGGTGATTTTTTTCAAACTTTTTCAAATCCTTTCGTGCACAGGATAAAGAATCCCATGCCAGATTATCTTCAGGATGACCGATCCAGACCCCAAAATCGTGATTTATCCATGATCCCGGCCATAATTTAGGTAAAGTAGTCTTAAAGGGAAATTGTTCTAAATATTCACTTACGGTTACTGTCTGAAAATTATGGTCGGCTGATAAAATTTTATAGATTTTAGTAAGAAAATCCCTTCCGTCATTCTTATAATATTCCCAGCAGTTTTCTCCATCCAGAATGATACTGAGCAAATGATCTTCACCGCTAAGAGAAACCGTTTCCCATATATTATAAAGGTTTTTCATAAATAAATCAACGGCTGCATCTGTTTCTAAATTGGAACAGGTAAACCCAATCAAATTAGATATTTTCTTATCACGAAAGACAATACTTAAAGAATGTTCGTCTTTTTTTACTTTATACGGTTTATAAAGAATCCTTTCTTTATGATAACGTTTTTCTTTGGAAGAGAACGAATTCAGCAAAACATCTTCATCTGAAGCAATCCATTGAATACCGGCTTTAGCAATAAGAGGTATTATTTCTTCCGATACCGAACCTTCTGCCGGCCACATCCCTTTAGGTTTTTTTCCAAAACATTCTTGATGTAGTTGTATGGCTTTTTGTATATGCCATTGAGCATCTTCCGGATAAAAGAAGCGTTCTTTAGGTAAGATTAGTTTAGATATGGACTCTTTAGCTATATCCGTATCACAAATAAGGGGTAAAATAGGATGATAAAAAGGAGTAGTAGTTATTTCTATTTGTCCCCTATCCTGTAATTCCTTGTATTTAGGGATGATTTTAGCCATTATTTCTCTTTGTTTACTGATTAAGTTGATTTTGTCTTTTTCACTAAAATCTTTGCCTTTATTAATTAAATCTCTTATCAAGATATCATTTTTTTGAAAATAAGGATCCATCCATGTCAGATTAAACCATACTTGCAGGTCCAGAAAATCCCTGGAATTAAAGCGTAAATGAATGTTTTTTAAAGTATCTAAAGTGGCAAATTCCCCTCTTTTATGGAACAATTCAGCATAACGGGGATAAGGTTCTACCATTGTATTCCAATTGGCCATAAAAAAATTATGTAAAATAAAAATCCGGTCTTTTGGGGTTAATTTTTGAGCTGGTTTTAAGGTAAGGTCAAGAAATTTATCAGTAGCATTATTAAAAACGTAGTCATTGATTTGTTCAATTAGAGAAGGAACAAGATTAAAAGTTTGATGAATATCGGGAAATTCATCCAAAATTGCTACCATATCGTAGTAATCTTTAGTGCAATGTAATCTTACCCACGGCAATACATATTTTCCGCTGCTTAAATCTTTATAATAGGGTTGATGATGATGCCATAAAAAAGCAACAGATAATGGTCTGGACATATTTTTATTCTTCCTGAATACTCTTATTTTAAAGGCAATCCCCACACCTTTATTCAGGTGTGGGGATGCCTTTATGTCAGTTGTTAAATTTAATAATAGTAATGTACTCCTACTTCTCCATAAGTCGTTCCAAAAAAGGAATTTTCATAAATATCTTCACCTAATTGAAGTCCGATTTCTGCGCCAAAACCTAAATTAGGTAATCCACGAAAGAAATATTCTATACCGGTCAAGAATTTCATCCGGTATCCGGTAGTAGAATCTCCGTTCCCGGCAAACTCCAAGTCCAATCCCCCACCAATAAAGGCATTTAATTGCTTTTCACTTTTTACAACAGATAATAACTTTATTCCCATAATAACATCATGCATATCCTGTCCGCCTCTTTCATAAAAATTAAGGCCGCAAACAAAATTTAAAGCAGTTTTGTTGCTTAACCAGTGTCTAAGGGATAAAGCACCTGGTATCGGAGACAGTTGATAAAAACCAATACCCGTTTTTTTCGCCATGTTCTTTCCATAAGCAAAACTTAAAGAAAGAATACTAATACAAATTACTAATAATACTACTTTAAAACATTTACTCATTTTTACTACCTCCTTTTTTTGTTGTTTTAAGATTTCTGCAAAATACAATATTCTGTCATTCCGCTCCGCCTAAGGCACTTGATGCGGAATCTATATGTTTTTAAATATCAATAGATTCCTGCTTTCGCAGGAATGACAAAAAGATAAAAAGCTATTTTGCAGAAGTCTATGTTATTTTATAGTGTTTTTGAAGACACTATTTTTTACTTTTATAGAATTTTATAAATTATCATACATTTCATCTATTTCTTCATCACCTTTTACTACTAATACGGGACAGGGTGCTTCTCTAAAAATCCTTTCACTTTCATCGTAAAACGTTTCCCGGCGCGAAGAAGCTTCTTTTAATTCACCCATTACTAATAAGTCTATATCCGACTCTTTTATTTTTTTTGTTACTTCTTCATGAACAATACCTTTAATTTCTACAGTCGAAATGGTTACCCCCTTTGCTTTTGCTAATTTCTCAGTATGTTTAAGATATCTTTCCCCTTGAGATTCTAAGTCGTGTTCATATTCCTGTTCTTCTATCTGAACAAATAATTTTACCCGCAAGAGATCATTTAATGCTTTCATATCTACTACGTAGATAGCAATTAATTCCGCATTTAACCACTTGGCCAAACTAATAGCATATTTAGCCGTACCAAGAGAGGCTTCTCCCCCTGCTATAGCTACTAATATTTTCTGGATGGAATTATTCATTTATTATATCCACCTTTCATTTGTCTGATTATACTTAATTTCTTTTTAATTTTCAACTAAAATTTTTAAGTAATATTTAACTTGTAATTTATTGACCACTTGAATACAAACTATTCTTTCAAATTCCCAATTTCAAACTTCAAACTTCTTTAACTCATGACTATCTCTTTGCCATTCTCCATTTGCAATCTTTTGTCTTTTAACTGTCTTTGTTCTTTTAACCTATAACTTTCTGTTATTTAAGAACGATCTGTTATCTTTTCTTTTAACTTTGTGCCTTTGTGCCTCTTTTTTTATCCTTTAACCAATTTAACTAATAAAACCAAT
>JAGLHV010000240.1 GCA_023143305.1 bacterium
TTGCGTACTTTAGGAACTAATTATTTTTTGTATTATTTTTAGTTCCTTTTTAGTTACTTCTTCCCCATAAGCTTACCGCATTTTGGACACTTTAACGATGAAACCCGGAAACCTGCTTTAAATGGCACTTCTGTTTGGCAAGAAGAACAAATCCCGGTTTAATATGTTTAATATAACATAATTCTTCTTATTTTGTCGATTTATTTTTAAATGACTTTTTTCTCGTTATCTAAAAGCTTTTTAAATTTATCAAATTTTTCTTTTGCTTTTTCTTTTACTGACCACTTTTTAATATCCTGCAAATCAACCCCGTGTTTTTTAGTTATCATTACTGCCTGCTCTAATGACTGAGGATCATTCCAATGATAATACGCTGCAAGCCTATCTTTAACACAATCAGTTTCTGTGAGCAATACTACCACCCCTTTCTTTGTTTTCAGCTTTTTAAATGTTGTTATTGCTTCATCGTTCCCTATAGCTACTGGAGAAGCAATCAATTCAATGTAATATAAACAATCTTTCCTTATAAAATGACGCGTACTTTTTTGCTTAAACCCTATTTCTTCTAAAATTGGTTTAATTTCTCTGATTGTATTCTCCGTTACAAAATCAAGATCATATGAAAGATATTCATTGTTGGAGTAAATAGAAACACAAGCTCCCCCGACAAGAACAGTTTCAATATTATTTTTTCTTAAATGCTCAGATATTAAACACGCTAAATCTTTTATGTCTATCTTTCTCCAATTTATTTTTCTTTTCACGGTTTTCCTTTTCTTCTCGGTCTTGTTCTCTGGCGATAATATTTCTTTAATTCCGTTTCAGATAACACTTTCAAAGCTTTCTCCAGAAGACTTTTTAATTCTTTCAGAAAAAAATATCGGGGATTGAATTTATAAATTCTTGTTTTTCCCTTTAATTGACTTACTAAAACACCTCCATCTTCCAATCGCTTTAACTGTTGCTGTATTCCATTTAATGAAATCTTAAATGTATCCGACATTTTTGTACCATATCCTTCGCCGTAAACAGAAAGAAAAAGAAGAATTTTTTCCACAGTACTATTTCCTAAAATAGGTTCAAGCATAATTGCCTCCAATTTTTACAACCATATTTTATGTTTATATAACTATATTTTATGGTGGTTGTCAAGAAAAAAAACAAACTGTCTTTTGGAGCATATAGGGAATGTTGTTTAAAGTTTTAATTTATCGAAGGGTCTATCCTTCAATCCATTTTTTCCTACACAAAAAAACTTCCTTTTTCTTTTGTTATATTTCTTGCACCTGATCCAATCCCCAAGAACTTCCCTAACTTCACACCTGGTTACTTCAGATATTTACTCGCCAACAAAACTAATACACTTCCCGTTTCTTCTACTCATACTTTAAAACTTCGAGCTACGTTATATAATAAAAAATGTCATAAGAGAACCCCTATCATGTCCCCTATGTTTCCCTTAAAAATGAAAGTCAGAATAAATCTTGACACTACTTTCATAAATTAATTTTTGAAATTTATTTCATAATGTGTTATAATTTATTAATTATCACACATCAGGAGAAAAAGGCAATGAAAAAAGATACCTATATTCTTATAGTCGATGACGACATTCAAGGCGGAGAGATATTACAAGATATACTGAGCAACGAAAATTATAAAATAACAATAGTTGAAAATCTTGCACTTGCTAAAAAAAATTTAAAAAAAAGATTTTATAATATTATTTTAGCCGACCTAAAATTACCTGATGGATCAGGTTTGGATTTACTCGAAATGACAAAGAGGATAAGTGAGGATATAATAGTATTAATCCTCACAGGATATGCTTCTTTGGAAACTTCAATTTCTGCAATAAATAAAGGGGCTTTTGCTTATATACAAAAACCTCTGAATATTGATCAATTAAAATTGATAATCAAAAGGGCTGTTAAGATGCAGGAGCTTAGTTTAGACAATAAGGATTTGCTTGAGAAATTAAAGCTGTTGAGTGTAAAAGATTCACTGACAGGCCTTTATAATTATAGATATTTAAGAGAAAGGCTTTCTTCGGAATTTAAAAGGGCAAAAAGATTTTCGTTGTCACTTTCTTTGATAATGTTAGACATAGATTATTTTAAATCTATAAACGACATATACGGACATCAATATGGGAATAATATCTTAAAAGAATTAGCACAATTTTTTAAAAATTTTGCTAGAGAAAATGATATAATTGTTAGATATGGAGGCGAAGAGTTTATATTTATTTTAACTGATACTAATAAAAAAGGTGCTTTGAAAGTGGGGAAAAGGTTAAAGAGAAATATGGAAAAACATGTTTTCGATAAAAACGACAGGAAGATAAAAATCAAGGCAACTATGGGCATAGTCAGTTTTCCGGAGGATAAGATTACAGAAAAGGACTCTCTTTTGGATTTAGTTGACCAGGTTCTGCGTTATGCAAAGGAAGTGGAAAAAGGCAATATATATACATTGGATATGATGAATAAAAAAGAAGTGGAAGAAATAACTAATAACGGAGGAAAGAAAAATATATCTAAGTTAAAAGAAAAATTTTTAAAAATGGAAGAAAGGGTTAATCACTCTATGTTGCAATCAATTTATGCTTTTGCTAAAATTATAGGAGCCAAAGATAAATATACGGATGAACAAATGGAAAATATGGTCCTTATTAGTGAACT
>JAGLHV010000241.1 GCA_023143305.1 bacterium
AATTTACATCATATGATGTAAATTATACAACAAAAAGAGGTTTTCTAAAAGATGTCTTTGTTACTTAAAACAAAATTAAGAAGAAAATTATTAACCTATTCCTTTACCCATCCTGATGAAAGTTATTATGTCAGAGAATTAGCCATCCTTATTGATGAGGATGCCGGGAATCTTTCCAGGGAACTCAGAAAACTGGAAGAAGAAGGCATATATACTTCCTTTTCAAAAGGAAGAGTAAAATTTTATTCCCTCAATAGAGCTTATTGCCTATATAAAGAACTAAAAAAGATTATTTTTAAAACAGAAGGTATCCAGGGGAGCTTAAAAGATTTAGTTTTTCAATATAAAGGGATATCCTTTGCTTTTGTTTATGGTTCATATGCAAAAGATAAAGAAAAGAAAATGTCCGATGTGGACTTAGTTTTGGTGGGTAAATTTCCTCAGGATAAATTTATTAGTCAGATTCGCAATTTAGAATCAAGATTAAACAGAGAAATTAATTTTACTTTTTATACAAAAGAAGAATTTAATAAAGAAAGAAAAAAAGAAGGTGGATTTTTAAACATAATTCTTGAAGATAAAATAATAATTTTAAAAGGAAAAATTGAATGATAAATAAGCTTATTAAAAAACTGGAGAAAGAAGGTAAAGTAAAAAAACAAAAAGCAGGTATTATTCAGGTTGAAGCTTTATTAAGACAGGCGGTATTTGACCTTGAGGAAGCCAAAAAGATAGTCCACATTGCCCAGAGAGCGACTTATTTATTAGCTTATATGGCGATGTTAAAGGCAGGGCGGGCATTGCTTCTTTTAAAGGGTTATAGACCGGATGATGGAGCACAGCATAAAACTGTAGTAGAAATAACCAGCGTTGTTTTAGGAAACAAATATAAGAATTTAACAGAGCAGTTCGAAACAATGCGTAGAAAACGCAATAGAATGACTTATGAGGCGGGGGTGCTTTTATCGAAATCTGAAACAGATAAATGTTTCTCCGATGCGATTTCGTTGGTGCAAAAGATATTAGCAGAAGTAAAGTCTCAAAATCCACAATTGGAGTTAAAATTTGAATTGAATGAGAAATAAGATTAGAAGTTTGTTTTACAAAAAGAAAAAACAATTTTTAAATAAAGAAATAAAGAAAGTAAAAAACTTGGTTAGATAACAAAATAGTTTGGTATGGTGTAAGTTTATAGGAGGCACTAATTTGCCTTATATTATAGAGAGTGTTTTTTGTGATTTAAATGATTTAAAGATTTTAGATGTTTTCTTTGATGGTTTAGATAAGATAGTATCACTTTTTTTTAATTTTACACCCGGCCCTAGTTTTTTATCAGATGTTGCAGTTTTTGAGGGTGTATTGATTGGTGTAGCAATACCAATCTCATTACAAGTAGTTACTCGGGCCGCCGACAGATATAAGGATTATGAAATTGCACAGTTTTTCACAAAAGAACCTCTTTACAAATTACAATATGTCTTACTTCTGCCGAATATTGCTCTTGCAATTTTTTTGAAATTCTTGAGCATATCTAATCCTGTTGTTTTATGGACAATCTTCTTTTGGTTTATTGTCAATATCATTGTTTTTTATATATTTGTTAAGATAGTAGAAGAATATACAATAAATACAGATAAATTATTACTTGGGAAACTTAAACGCCATGTTAAAATTATTCTCGAAAAATAGAAATATAAAAGAAGATCAACAATTACTCTTTTTTTATTTAGAGAAAATAGTTAATATAACTTTAGCAAAAACAGAAAGAGGCGACAATCAATCAGTAAAGGAAATATTAAAAGATTTAGAATATATCTTTAGAAAATTTTGGCAGTTAAAAAAAGATAATCCTGATAAATTTGAAGCTTTTTTATGGTCAAAAGATTTTCTTGAAAATTATGTTCAACCTATTGAAAGAGGGAAGAGTTTAATTAAAGAAGATTCTAAAGAAGCGAAGAGTGCTGAAGAATTGAAACAAGAAGCAGCTCTTTTATTATCTTTTTCAGCAGAAACAAAGGTGAAAGGGTTAACCCAATTTTTAGAGTCTTTTAAAAAGATATGGGAATGTTCTTTTCGGTGTGACAATGATGAAATAAGCAGATGTGTTATTGATCATTTAAATTGGTTATTAGCAGAATTGACCCGAGAACCTTTAAATAATCTTTTTGTAGAACAATTTTTAAAATTACTTCATTCTATAACGTGGAAGGCAATAAAGTCTTCTGAAAAAGAAATGAATGCTTCTGTTTTTGCAGCTTCAATCTATTGGTATATTGATATAGTTTTTAACAGACTAAGACAGAGAGAGAAAAGTTTTGATTTATGTTACCTAGAATTATTTAATGATTATTTCTTTTCTTCTGTTAGATGTATTATTTCTAGAAATCAAACGTCACTTTTTAATAATCTTGTTTCTTCTTTAGTGGATAGGGTAACTGTTACTTTATATTACAGCGGAAAAATCTGGGATTATGATTTTTTAATTCGTCAATCGGGTATGGAGAAATACCAAAAATTAAACGAGGAATACAGAATAGGAGATAGAATAGAAAGATTAGATTCTGAAAAGGATTTACATACAAGGGAAAAATTAAATAAGTGGATAGAAAAATTTGACGAATTAAAACAAATTCTGGAACCCAATTTTAACAAAGAGCAAAAGAAAAAAGCC
>JAGLHV010000242.1 GCA_023143305.1 bacterium
TTAAGCAATTCTATCGCTTTCTTAATATTTTCCAATCTATTAGTTAAATTAGAACCTAAACTAAGATAAGCAATTTTCCTGTCATTTCCCACCAAAAACACCACCAAAACTAAATTGAATTGACTAATCCAACAACTTCTCTAAACTTTTAATTTCCAGATTCATTTAACAAATTACACTAATTAATTATATATTTAAAAACTCACTTTACTCATTCTATCCAGAGATTGCTTTAACCTATCTTCGTCTACAGTCAAAGCAAAACGCACATAACCTTCCCCGGAAGGCCCAAAACCTTTTCCCGGAGTACAAATAATTCCCGCTTCTTCCAATAATCTTTTTGCCCACTCCGCTGAAGAATAATTACCCGGAACTCTCGCCCAGACATAAAAAGTGGCTTGTGGCATTCTTACTTCCCACCCTAAATTCCTTAAGCCCTCTACCAAAACATCCCGTCGTCCTTTATACATCTGTCTTATTTTTTCTACGGCTTCCCCTGATTCCTCCAGAGCTTTTATTCCGGCTATTTGAATGCAGTCAAAAACCCCGGAATCAAAATTATCTTTCACCTGGGATAACCCTTTGATTAGCTTTTCATTCCCCACAACAAATCCAATTCTCCACCCGGTCATATTATAAGTTTTAGATAAAGAATGAAACTCTACCCCCACTTCTTTTGCCCCTTCAATCTCTAAAAAACTAAGCGGCTTCTTCTCCTGGAAATAAATCTCAGAATAAGCAGCATCGTGTACCACAATAATCCCATTCTTCCGGGCAAAAGCAACGACCTGTTTAAAAAATTCTTTATTAGCAACAGCCGCAGTCGGATTATTAGGATAGTTAAGAAAAAGCAACTTTGCTTTTTCTTTTATCGCTTGCGGAATTACAGATAAATCAGGTAAAAAATTATTTTCTTCCAATAAGGGTAAATAATAAGGCACTCCCCCGGCAAAAACAGTGCTACTGGTATATACCGGATAAGCCGGTTCCGGTATAAGTACAACATCACCCGGATTTATAAAGGCAAGAGGAAAATGTCCAATCCCTTCTTTAGAACCAATTAGAGTATAAATTTCCTTTGCGGAATTTATTTCTATACCAAAACGTCTTTTATACCAGGAGGCTGACACCTGCCTAAATTGCTCAAGGCCGGTACCCATAGGATAATGATGATATTGGGAATTATCAAGGGCTTTTTTCATTGCTTCCACAATATGAGCAAACGTAGGCTGGTCAGGATCCCCTATACCTAAATTAATAATATCCACTCCCTGTTTTATCATCTCTTTTTTTTTGCGATCAATTTCTACAAATAAATAACCCGGAAGCTGATTCAGCCGCTGGGCATAAGAAAAACTCAATTCGTTTTTTATTTTTTCCTGTAACATTTTTTAATTCCCCTCACCTTTATTCTTTGTTTTCTCAAATATCGACCAAACTCCCCAGATTAAAAAAAATAAAAAAATTAAAGCTGTAAAATTAGTAACCCATCCTTCAAAGCATCCTTGTTCATGCCGGTATTCATAACCAAAATCACTAAAACTCTTAGCAGTAAAAAGTACTAAAAAAAACGGCAGAACCTTTTCCAACAAACCACCTTTAAAAACCAATAACGACCAAAAAAGCCAGAAAAGAACAGAAATCCCCAGCAAAGTTAAAACAATCATTGCTCCAATATGAGCCGGGTCATACTCCCATTCATCACCGGTGACATCATCCTCCAGAAATCCGGCAATAATATCCAAAACCCGCAAAAATAAATTTTTCTTTTTTTCTATCATAAATACTTTTTTTCTCCCTGCTAAACTAAAACTTTTATTTCACCCTGTTTCTCAGGGTGCCGATATTTTCGATCACTACTTCTATCATATCTCCCGGATGCATAGGTCCTATCCCGGGAGGTGTTCCTGTAGCAATTACATCCCCCGGTAAAAGCATCATCACCGAGGAAATAAAACAAACCAGTTCTTCTATTTTAAAAATACAATCACTGGTCCGTGAAGATTGTTTTTTTTCCCCGTTAAGATACGATTCAATTTTAAGATCATCCGGATTAATGCCACTAACAATACACGGCCCAATAGGAGCAAACGTATTAAAAGCTTTAGCCCTTGTCCATTGAATATCTTTCTGCTGTAAATCTCTGGCCGTAACATCATTAAAACAAGTATAACCTAAAATATATTCCTTTACTTTTTTTGAATCTATATGAAAAGCTTGCTTTTTTATCACCACACCTAACTCTGCCTCATAATCAATCCTTTTACTCATCCGGGGATAAATAATTTCTTCTTCCGGACCAATTACTGCAGTAGGAGGTTTAATAAAAATTATCGGATTTTCCGGAATTTCCATTTCTAACTCTTCTGCATGCTTACGGTAATTTAGTCCTACTGCTACGATTTTGCTGGGTTGACAAGGAGCAAGTAAGATTATTTCATCAAAATTATATTCATTATTGCTAATTTTAAATTCTTCCCAAAAATCTCCTTCTATTTCTTTTATCTTTTTTCCTTCCCATCTCCCTTTTTTTTCTTCACCCCGATAAAGAAACCTTACATATCTCATGTTTTTATTCTACGTTTAGTATTTTTTATTTGATATATCACTGATTTATTTCCTCCTGCTTTCTTAGCCTTATACATTGCCTTATCAGCAA
>JAGLHV010000243.1 GCA_023143305.1 bacterium
TTCCTCCGCGAGCAGTTAAAATTCCCTGCGCTGCATGCATACCATGAATATCATCCGGACAGGTTTCCGTACGCACTAAAATTACTTTCTCCCCTTTTTCCGAGTAAGCAACTGCTTCATCAGCAGTAAAAACTACTTTCCCGCTAGCCGCTCCGGGTGAAGCAGCCAGCCCCTTGGCAACAACCTTATATGTAAAACGCTCCTTGGGATCAAACACAGGATGAAGGAGTTGATTTATCTGTTCCGGATCAACCCGCATTAATGCTTCTTTCTTATTAATTAAACCTTCTTTAACCATATCTACTGCAATCCTTATTGCCGCAAATCCGGTTCTTTTGCCTGTTCGTGTCTGCAGCATAAACAACTTATTATCTTCTACGGTGAATTCAAAATCCTGAACATCACGATAATGTTTTTCTAATTTGCCGGTAATTTGCCTTAACTGTTTATAAATTTTTGGCATTTGTTTGGACAAATCATTAATCGGATGAGGAGTTCTAACCCCGGCAACAACATCCTCTCCCTGGGCATTAATTAAATATTCCCCGTAAAAAACCTTTTCCCCTATTGAAGGGTTTCGGGTAAATCCTACACCCGTGGCACTTGTTTCTCCCATGTTTCCGAATACCATTGCTTGAATATTTACCGCAGTCCCCAGATTATCCGCAATTTTATTTAATTTGCGATAGGTTTTGGCCCGGGGATTATTCCAGGAACTAAAAACCGCATCACGGGACATTTCTAACTGTTTAAAAGGATCCTGCGGAAAATTTATCCTTGCTTTTTGTTTCACTGCCTTTTTAAACTTAAGAATAATATCATCCAATGCCTCAGCAGTCAATTCGGTATCTAAATTCACTCCACATTCCTGCTTTTTAGCAGAAAGAATCTCTTCAAATATTTCTTTATCCATTTCTAAAACAACATTACCGAACATTTGAATAAACCGGCGATAAGAATCAAGGGCAAATCTTCTATTCCCCGTCTTTTGTGCCAACCCCTCTACGCTTTCATCGTTTAACCCTAAATTTAAAACCGTATCCATCATTCCCGGCATAGAAAACTTAGCCCCGCTACGCACAGAAACAAGTAAAAGGTTATTTTTATCTCCGAATTTTTTACCCATTGATTTCTCTATTTTAGCTAAAGCTTTTTTTATCTGTCCGTTCAACTGAGAAGGCAGTGTCCGTTTATGTTGATAGAAATAATTACAAACCTCGGTAGTAATAGTAAACCCGGCAGGAACAGGAACTCCTAAACTGGTCATTTCCGCCAATCCAGCCCCTTTCCCTCCTAATAAATCCTTCATATTCCCTTTTCCTTCTGCTTTTTCACTTCCAAAAAAATAAACATATTTAGGTTCTTTTCTTGCCATTTTCAACTTCTCCTTTTTTAAATTAGAATTATATTTTTTTAAAAAAATTTTTCCCCTTCAGTGAATTCAAAAGCACAGAAACAGTATAATTTATCGCTCCTTCTATATCGAAAGAACTACTGGTATAAGAACCGCTCCAGACAATCAATCCTGTATCTACATCTATCATCCTCACACTAATTCCCAATTCAGCATCAATCAAAAATATCTTACTTTTTATCTCTTCGTCTTCATCTTTAAAATAAATAACATCCTTACGATCAGGCAAACATTTTATTACCGTTCCGGTAATCAGTACATCTATACCTAAAACCTTTTTTATTTTCCTGCGTGTTTCTTCATTTAAATCCACCATTCCCCGCTGCATCAAATTATGCTCTCTTAATACAGCGTTTAATCTCTGGCGTTCTACTACATCCATACCTTTGGTCATTAACTGACGAACAAATTCATCAGCTACTGCACTTCCTACATTATATCCCTCTTTTTCATAAGAAGAAAAATTTAATACTCCAACCCGATTAATTTTACTAAAATCATAATCCTCCTTGACCACTGCAAAAGGGACACATCCTACATATAAAACACTAAAAAGAAAACTTAAGACAATTATATTTTTAGTTAATTTCATTTTATTTTCCTGACAAAATTTTCAAACGTTTTTTTACTTCCGTTGCACGCGCAGTATGCGGCTCTAACAAAAGAAAGTTTTCCCAGTTTTTTATTGCCTGCCTATATTCTTTTTGCCTTTCATAAACTTTTCCTAAAAGATAATAAGCAATAGCCTTCCGGGAATCTATAGTCACAGCCTTCTCCAACACTAAAAGAGCCTCTTTATACCTTTTCTCATTAATATAGACCACCCCTAAACTACAATAAGCATCGACAAATTGTTCGTCCAGTAAAATACATTGCTTAAACTTCTCGATAGCACGGGTGTTCATTCCTTTATTCGCATATTTTATACCTTCTTTAAAAAAGGTATCCCTTTTCTGTTTTTTATTTTCTCCTCCTAATAAAAAAACATTTCCAACCAAAAGGAATAAACTGAAAAATAAAATCATTTTAATTATTATTTTGTTTTTCATTTTTTTTATAATGGGCAGAGCGGGACTTGAACCCGCACAGGTCTCCCTATACGCCCCTCAAGCGCACGCGTATGCCAATTCCGCCACCTGCCCTCCTTTTTTAAAAATTTCAAACCTTATACAATATAAAATTTTTACCCTTTTTGCCTGCCTGCCAATCCATAAAACGGGTCA
>JAGLHV010000244.1 GCA_023143305.1 bacterium
CTTTGTGCCTTTGTGCCTGTCCTGTTCTTTTGTCTTTAACCAATTAAAACCAATGTAACCAATAAAACCAATGCACCGTATTTTAACTGTCTTTTTGTCTTTTGTCCTTTAACAAATCTAAACCAATAAAACCAATTTAAACCAATTCAACTGTTTTATTCGTATCAATAATTTGTTTTGCCTCTAAAAAATCTGCCTGAATTGTTTTTTCATCCGGTTTATATTTAGCAAATTTTACTAAATCGCACTCTTCCAGAAAATCTCTAATTTGCCGGCACTTTTTATTATTTATATTTAAGAGTCGTATTTGTTGATAAAGTTCATAGGTAGTACGGTCCAAAACTGAAATTTTAAATCTTTTCTCTAAATATTTTCTAATGATTTCTGAAATAAGAATATAATAAAGTTTTATTTTTTTTTGTTTGATTAAATCCATTTGGGATATTTTTTCTAATTCCTGGCAAGCTATTTCTTCCGGTGTTCTGGTATCTTGAGGGGCCGCAGATGATTTTGTTTTTTTCTTCCGGTGAAAGTACAACCCTATTCCTCCTCCAATAAACAGTAAAATGAAAGAGAGTATGGAATAAAACAAAAATCCCCGTTTTATGTATAGCGGGGATTTAATATCACGGATGTCACCTCTGTCAGTTTGAGAGGGTTTTATTCCTTCTACTAAAATGGAAATTTCCGGTGCAGTTATTTTTTTTTCTTCACCGGAATGGGAAATATAATTGATTTCTAAAGGATCAATTTTAAACTCACCAACAGTAAAAGTAGTAATGATATATTCGTATTTTTGGATTATTTTACCTTTTTTCTTTTTTTGTTTATAGATTTTATAGTCTTTTATTTCAAAAGAGGATAGGTTTGTTCCCGGAGAAAAAGCCGGCGGTTTAATTTTTTTAGGGTCGTAGCTTAAAATGATGGTATAGTTTATATGGTCTGCAATGGTAATTTTAGGTTTATCGATGCTGGAATTAATCACTATGGGTAGTTCATTTGCTCCGGAAATAGAATGAACAGTGAATATCAAAAGGTAACTGCTAAGGAGTATAATAAAGAATTTTTTTATCATTGGTTGTCCTTGTTTTTTTATCTAAACCTTTTTGCTCTTGTTTTAAAAAAATTAATTAATGGTTCCACATAAGAGCGGTTAGTAGAAATTTCTATATTGTCCAGTCCTATAGACCGGAAAAATGCTTTACGCCGGTCTTCTTTTTGTTTATTAATTTTGGAAAAAGAATTTCTAAGAGATTTATCCCTGGTATTAATCAGTATTTTTCTTTTGGTTTCGCTGTCTTCTAATTCAATAAAACCCAGAGATGGTAATTCTTTTTCTCTGGGGTCGCTGATGGTAATGGCAATCACATCATGTTTTTTATTAGTGATATGTAAGGTTTTTTCATAACCCTCATCAATAAAATCGGAAATCAGAAAAACAATCATTTTTCTTTTAGCAATTTCGTTTAAATATTCTAAAGCCGAAGATATGTCTGTTTGTTGATGGGCAGGCTTAAAATATAAAATTTCCCTGATTATTCTTAAAATATGTCTGCGCCCTTTTTTTGGGGGAATAAAGGCTTCGGCCCGGTCAGTAAAAAGTATTGTTCCTACTTTATCGTTATTTTTTATAGCAGAAAAAGCCAGGATACTGGCAATTTCTGCGGCAATTTGATATTTTGTTTTTTCCTGGGTGCCAAAGTTTTTAGAAGAACTCAAATCAACCAATAACATTATAGTTAATTCTCTTTCTTCAATAAATTTTTTAATGAAAGGTTTTCCCATACGGGCAGTGACATTCCAGTCAATAGTACGGATATCATCACCCGGTTGATATTCCCTTACTTCTGAGAATTCCATTCCCCTTCCTTTAAAAACACTTTCGTATTCTCCGGCAAAAAGTTCGTTTACCAGTTTGCCGGTACGAATTTCAATATGGCGAATTTGTTTTAAAATCTCTTTAGTAATCATTTTTTTTCTCAAAGTTTTATTTTTATGATGTTCTTTAATAAAATATTCTGTAATCCATCTTTTTAGGGGACTTCAATTTCATCAAAGATTTGTTTGACAATATCTTCCCCTGTCATTTCTTCTGCTTCTGCTTCGTAGGTGACAATAATACGGTGTCTTAGTACATCTAATCCGATGGATTTTACATCTTCGGGAGTAACATACCCTCGCCGGCGTAGAAAGGCGTAGGCTTTAGCTACTTTGGCTAAATAGATAGTTGCGCGGGGTGAAGCACCGTAAGCAATAAGATTTTTTAAATTAGGAAGATTGTATTCTTCCGGATTGCGGGTAGCAGATACAATATCTACAATGTATTTTTTAATTTTTTCGTCGATATAGATTTCGTTTATCAAAGAACGGGCTTCGATAATTTGTTTGGGTGTAGTTATTTTACGCACTGTAATTTCTTTTCCGGTAGTCATTCTTTCTAATATCCGGTATTCTTCTTTTTTATCAGGGTAAGTAATTTTTAGTTTCAGCATAAACCGGTCTATTTGTGCTTCCGGTAAAGGATAAGTGCCTTCCTGTTCAATGGGATTTTGAGTAGCTAAAACGAGAAAAAGTTTATCCAGAGGGAAGGTGTGTTCTCCGATAGTAACCTGTCTTTCCTGCATTGCTTCTAA
>JAGLHV010000245.1 GCA_023143305.1 bacterium
CAAAATTCTTTTTTTGATAAAGGAATGACTGTTTTTACTTTTGTAGGGTTTTCTATTCCTACTTTTTGGTTAGCCTTGTTGCTTATGGTTTTATTTGGAGTAAAATTAGGATGGCTGCCTATTTCCGGAATGCATTCCTTTAACTATGAAAATTTTTCTCTTTTAGAAAAAATATGGGATTTAATTAAACACTTAATATTACCTGTTTTTTGTTCGGCTTTCGGTGGTTTAGCTTCCCTGTCTCGTTATTCCCGTTATACAATGTTGGAAGTAATCAGGCAGAATTATATAAGGACAGCGAGAGCTAAAGGGTTACCGGAAAAAGAAGTCATATACAAACACGCTTTGCGTAATGCTCTCATACCAATAATTAGTTTGTTGGGATTGTCTTTGCCGGGTTTAATAGGTGGAGGATTTATCTTTGAGATTATTTTTGCCTGGCCGGGAATGGGCAGATTGGGATATAAGGCGATTATGTCTTACGATTATCCTGTAATTATGGGGGTAGGAATTATTACGGCCTTTTTAACTCTGTTAGGAAATTTGATTGCTGATTTTATTTATCTTTGTGTTGATCCGAGAGTGAAGTATAAATAATATGTAGAGGTAAAAATGTTGGGAGAAAAAAATGTTCAAAATTTTCTGGGAAAGATTTAAACACAATAAATTAGCTTTTTGGGGTTTTGTAATCATTTTGCTTTTGACTTTTCAGGCTTGTTTGGTTCCTTTTATTGCTCCTTATAATCCTGCCCAGCAGAATATCTCTAATCGCTTGTCTCCTCCTTCCTGTAAACATCTTTTGGGAACGGATGAACTGGGAAGAGATGTTTTTTCCCGAATTCTTTACGGTACGAGAATTTCTTTATCAGTGGGGTTTGTTGCTGTGGGGGTAGCTGTTTTGGTTGGAACGCTATTGGGTCTTTGGGCCGGGTTTTTTGGTGGTTGGGTGGATAGTTTAATTATGCGTTTGGTAGATGTAATGCTTTGTTTTCCTACATTTTTTTTAATTTTAATGGTAATTGCTTTTCTGTCACCTAATATATTTACTATAATGTTAGTTATCGGTTTAACTTCCTGGCCGGGATTAGCCCGAATGGTAAGGGGAGAATGTTTATCAATGAGAGAGAGAGAGTTTATTCAGGCTGCAAAACTAGTGGGGCTGAAGAATAATCGTATTATTTTTGTTCACCTTCTTCCCAATGTGCTTACGCCTATACTTGTTACTGCAACTTTCGGGATAGGTAGTGCTATACTTACCGAATCCGCTTTATCTTTTTTAGGTTTAGGAGTACAACCGCCTACACCTAGCTGGGGAAACATATTAACCGCTGGAAAAGATTATATTCATACTGCATGGTGGCTTTCTTTTTTCCCGGGTGTGGCTATTTTAATAACTGTTTTGGCTTATAATCTTTTAGGAGAAGGATTACGGGATATTTTAGACCCTAAAATGGGTGATAAAAATGAGTGAGATATTAGAAATAAAACATCTTTTTGTAGAATATTATAAAAGAAGAAAAATTGTTTCTGCCCTCAGAGATGTTTGTTTAACTTTAAAAAAACAAGAAATATTAGGTATCGTAGGAGAATCAGGATGTGGAAAGACTACCCTTGCTTTATCCGTATTAAAACTTATTTTACCTGTTGAGGGGGAAATAACAAAAGGGGAAATAATCTTTCATGGATATGAAATGTGGGAAGAAAAATATTTTAAAAACAAAAATATTATTACTATGAATAATAATTCTCTTCGAGAAATTCGAGGAGGAGGAATTGGTATGATTTTTCAAGACCCTTTTACTTCATTTAATCCTGTTTTGACCATTGGAGAACAGATTTATGAATCTCTTGCACTTCATCGGGCAGGGAAGGATTTAAATACTTATTCCCGGATACATGAAGAGGCAATAAATTCGCTTAAACGAGCAATGATTGCTTCTCCCGAACGGGTGATGAACTCTTATCCCCATCAATTAAGCGGGGGAATGCTTCAACGGGCAATGATTGCCATGGCTATATCCTGTCGGCCTAAAATTTTAATTGCTGATGAACCGACGACTGCCTTAGATGTAACTTTGCAAAAAGAAATACTGGAATTGTTAAAAAAATTGCAGCAAGAATTATACATGTCTTTAATTTTAATTACCCATAATTTGGCTATTGTAGCAGAAATTTGTACCAGGATAGTAGTAATGTATGCCGGAGAAATTATTGAGGAAGCCAGTTCAGAAGAAATTTTTTGCCGGGCTCTTCATCCATATACAATAGGGTTATTAGGAGCCTTGCCTTCTTTAAAACCGGAAGCCAAGCGATTAAGTATTATTCCGGGAACTATTCCGGATTTAATTGATTTGCCTGTTGGGTGTAAATTTTATCCTCGTTGTAATAGGTCGGTGGATAGCTGTCTGGAAGAAATAGAAATGAAAGAGGTAAGTAAAGGGCATTTTGTGAGGTGTTGCAGAGTTAAAGAAAAGGTTGATGTATTCTATTAATTTTTAGGTCTTTGGTTAATAATCGGGGAGTATTAAGGTGGTTTAATAAAGCCAAAATATATTTTTCTCTAAACGCGTAATTTTACCCTATGGGCACGCAAAAAAAATAGTCCATAGTCCACA
>JAGLHV010000246.1 GCA_023143305.1 bacterium
TTTTTTTCATCCTTTCTTTTATATACAGAAAACATATCTATTTCTTTATCTAAAAAATAATTATCCGTTAAAAAAGAATCAATTTTTTTAAAGTCTTTCAGTCTCTGACGGGAATCTTTTAATACTCCGCTAACTTGCGGAAAACAATCATCCCTGGTTACTATAAATAACCGGGGAGATTTTTCCTCTAATTCTTTCAAAAAATCATCTCTCCATTGTAAAGGTGCCCATGAACAATACAATTGATGAGACATTAGAAATTTACTGGCAGAGCGACGCCCGGATAAAACATAAATTTCCGGATGGGCACCCCAGAGATAAATAAAATCGTTTCGTTGTGTATTTTTTTTTATATAATGGGATAAAAATTCGTTACTGTTTGCGGAAAAATCACATTTCTGCGCAAAAATTCCAAATCTGTCAAGATAAACCTTCCTGGATATTTTACCCAACAAATATTTTACATTATCACCGTAAAAAGAACTTAAGCGGATAAAAAAGACACCGGAAAAAATATAAGTACAAAATAAAATAATAATGCAGATTTTTTTATATTCATTAAATTTTTTCAAAAAATACACCCTTCCTAAAGCCCCTATTACAGATACAGGGACTAAAAACGGAACCCAATGATAGGCAAAAAATTTTCCCTGAATTACAACGTTCAAAAAACATAAAACATACCAGCCAAACAAGACAATCTTCCTATTTGGCTTAAGAAAAAACATGTTTCCCTTTTCCTTACCGATAAAATCTTTTCTGAAAATCTTAAATATTCCAAATAAAGAAAAAACAGCTACCGGTGCAATAAAAACAGCAATGAATTGAAACACTTCAGACAGTAAATAACTTGTTTTCCCCAAAAACCCGGCACCAAGAACCTTAATACTTTTCGCATATTTGGGAGTATAAATAAACACGATATAAAGCATCTCCCTTAAAGAATCATGAAGAAAAAAATAAAATATTACCGGTACGAATAAGATCAGTAAGCCGGAAAGAAAAACAAAAAAAACAGTTATTTTTTCCTTTATTTTTACAACTTTATCGTTTTTAAAAATGGCAAACAAAAGTAAACATATTAAACCTGCTATCAAGGGATATTTAATTAAAGAAGCCGCTCCTAAAAATAATCCGCTAAAAAAGAAATACGGTTTTTTATTTTTGTCTTCTGCTAAAAAAAATAAATACATACCCAGAACAATCAGCAAATTACTAAACGCTTCTGCCTGTCCGTAGAACCATAGATTTCCACAAGGAAAATATAAAAAACCGTAAAAAAAACAAGCTATGAGTCCTACTTTTCTTCCGAAAAGATATTTTGCTAACTTCCAGACAGCCAAGATGGTAATTAAAGACCATAATAAATCAAAAAGATAAACCCCTTTTATTGTATTACCAAAAATCATTATTATAAAAGCATATATAAAATATATCCCGGGAGGTTTCATATCAAAATTATCGGTATAGGGAACTTCACCATTTAAAATCCCCTGTCCCATATAAAGAAACATACTATTATCCTTCGCCGGAGGATAATTTAAAATTATTGCTCCGTGTAAAAAAAGAACCAAAATTATTCCCCAGAGAATAAATTTTTCGTTTTTTTCAATAAAGTTAATTTTTGTTTTTTCATTCATTTTTGATTACCTTATAATGACTGTCTTGTTTTAAAATAGTTGATACGGTCAGTGCTCTCCAAAAAACTTATTTTTTTGTGTCCAAAGGGTAAAATTACGATTTAAACAACTAAGGATTTATATCTCTTACTCATTACGAAGAGCAAATTCAACAATCTTTACTCCCGCTAAAATAACTCTTTTTAGTTCATTTAAACTACTAATCCGCCTCAGCCATCCTAAAAGATAAGACGGACGCAAATAAAAACTCCGGTAGGCCTTATGTATACTTCTTTCCAGTTCCTTTTTAGTCAAAGAAGTAAACGTTTCATTGAAAAATGCTTTTGTATGAATCTTATTTAAATCACAAGAACTACCATCCTCTATTTCCGGGTAATTTTCAGCCACCTGCCGAAAAAGTTTTGTCCCCGGATAAGGGGTACAAATCCCAAAAGTTACCGTAGCCGGTTCTACTTTTTTTACAAAATCAATTGTCTGCCTGACAGTTTCTTTTGTCTCACCCGGACTACCAAGCATTAAATGGGCATGAATATCTATTCCCACTTCATGTGCCCATTTAAAAGTTTTACGGGTCATTTCAAGGTCTATTCCTTTCTCTATAGTATCTAATATCGTCTGTACTCCCGATTCCACTCCCAACTTGATCATATGGCATCCGGCTTTTTTCATTAACATCATTATTTCTTTATCCACCGTTCCCACCCGGGCATTACACACCCAGGTTAAATTCATATTTTCTTCTATCATCTTTTCACATATCCGCTTATTACGTTTTTTATAGAAAGTAAAAGTCTCGTCTCTAAAAAACACTTCCTTATAGCCCTGTCTTTGAATAATTCTCAACTCCTCCATAACATTTTCCACTGAACGACAACGGATTTTATTCCCATAAAAAGAAGGGACCGTACAAAACATACACTTACCGGAACAACCCCGGGAAGTTATCATAGTCGTATAGGGAAT
>JAGLHV010000247.1 GCA_023143305.1 bacterium
TTACCATTATCAAAAGCAACGGTAGTTGCGGGGTCTTCCGCTGCTTTAGAAAGCATTGCTTCTCAATGTCCGGTGATTATTCCTCATCTCCTGAGCACAGTGGATATAAATCCTCTTTCCGGTATAACTGATTTGGCTATTTATGCAGAAAATTCACAGGGATTAAGAAGGACAGTGGATGAAATAATGACAAAACAGGAATCGCCTCTTCTTTATAAAAAGTGCAGGGATTTTATTGAATATTATTGTGAGTTTTTAAAGTTAGATAATGAATTCTTGAATAGAATTGAAAGGCTAAAGGGTTGATTGTTTATGATTAAGAATTTTAAGGTTTTATTGGTCTATCCAAATTTAACTATGGTAAATTTACTTCCAACGAATATTTCTATTTTATCGGCGTATTTAAAAGACAAAGGCTTTCAGGTTAGTTTATTTGATACTACTTTGTATAGGAATAGCAGGAAAACTCAAGATGAAATACGAGCTGAATATTTGCAGGTGAGAGAAGTTGATTTGTCTAAATATGGTGTGTTCTATAAGGATACCAATGTTTTTGATGATTTCAAGAAAAAAGTTAAGGAGTATCAACCGGATTTAATAGCTGTAAATGCTGTAGAAGATACGTACAAATTAGGGGTATTATTATTGAAATGTGTTGAGAAGTTTAATATTCCAAATATTATGGGAGGGATTTATCCTACTTTTTCGCCTGAAGAGGTAATAAAGGAAGATTGTATAGATATGATTTGTATTGGTGAAGGGGAAGAAGCATTGGTAGAGCTTTGCGAAAAAATGGCTAAGAACGAAGATTATAGTTTGGTAAAAAATATATGGGTAAAACACAATGATAAAATAATAAAAAATTCTCTGCGACCATTGATTGATTTGAATACGTTATTGTATGCAGATTTTAGCATTTTTGAAAAAGAGCGATTTTATAGGCCGATGCAAGGAAAAATTTTTAAAATGGTTCCGATAGAAATAGATAGAGGTTGTTTATATAACTGTTCTTTCTGTGCGGCTCCTACCTTGAGAAAGTTCTATAGAAAATTAGAGCTTGGTAATTATTTTCGAAAGAAAAGAATAGAAAAAGTTATAAATGAAGTTTTATATCACAAAGAAAAATATGGGGCTGATTATATTTATTTTAATTGTGAAACATTTTTATCAATGACGGAGGACGAATTATATGAGTTCAGTAAGTTGTACAGGAAAATAGGTTTACCTTTTTGGTGTCAAACCAGGATTGAAACTATAACGGAAAAAAAGATAAAATTATTAGAAGAAATGAATTGTAATCGAATGTCCATTGGTCTTGAACATGGCAATGAAGAATTCAGAAAAAAACTTTTAAATAAACATTTTTTAAATGAGGATGTATTAAAGGCTTTTAACATATTAAAAAAATCATCAATTCCTGTTACGGTTAATAACATGATTGGATTTCCTGATGAAACGAGAGAATTGGTTTTTGATACGATTAACTTAAATCGTCGGATTAATGCAGACAGCATTAGTGTATACATATTTACGCCGTATAGAGGTATTCCTTTACGGGAGGTATGTTTAAAAAAGGGTTATATGGACAATCATTCTTCCACAGCAACGCTTATATATGATACAGTATTAAATATGCCTCAGTTAAGCAGGGAAGAAATTTTAGGATTAATGAGGACATTTTGCTTGTATGTGAAGTTGCCGGAATCTGAATTTTATAAAATACGGCTTGCTGAAAGGACTGATGAAAAAGGCAATAAAATGTTTCAGGAATTGAGAAATATTTACTATAAACAATATTTCTGAATTAATGGTGAGCAGAGACTTGTAGAAGTTTAAAAATACAGTAGATGAATAATAGAGAAACATGAATTTTTTACGGGTGATTTTAAAAATATTTTAAGTTATACCAGGCTTAAATATGAAACAAGTTTCCCTTTAAATTATTTTGATAATAATTCATTTGCCGATAAATTATTGAATCTTTGTTGTGGGTCGTATTTTAATTTTTTTGTTTTCAACCCAAAGAGGATAAATGATTTATAATATGAACATCTATTAAAAGGAGGATTTTTATGAAAGCAGTTGTTTTTGGAGGGGCTGGTTTTTTAGGAAGTTATGTTGCAGATATTTTAACAGATTATGGATATGAAGTAGTTGTTTATGATTTAAAGCTTTCTCCTTATTTAAAAAATAACCAAAAAATGATTATAGGTGATATTTTAGATCAAAAAAAAGTAGAAAGAGCAATGGATCATTGCAAAGTAGTTTATAATTTTGCCGGTATTGCCGATATTGACCAGGCTAAAAAACATCCTGTGGAAACAGTAAAAAACAATATATTAGGAAACACTATTCTTTTAGATATAGCATCGAAAAAAAAAGTAAAAAGATTTGTTTTTGCCAGTTCTCTTTATGTTTATAGCAAAGCAGGGTCTTTTTATCGCAGTAGTAAGCAATCTGCTGAATTAATCATTGAAAATTATAATAAAATGTATGGATTAAATTTTACTATATTAAGATATGGCTCTCTTTATGGCCCCAGAGCCGGTAAGGGGAACTGGATGTGTCAAAT
>JAGLHV010000248.1 GCA_023143305.1 bacterium
CAAAGTTCTAAATATCCACCAATCCATGAAATTTTTGTTTTTAGTCAAAAAAACAGCATAAAATGTAAACACAAATCCTATTAACATAAAGACTATCCATAAGAGATGTAAAATTAAAATTATATCAGCAAATATCTTATACACCATTTTAACCTTTCATACATAATTCAGGCTTTTTTTTCCAAACACCAATCATAATAATTAAAACAATTATAATCTGGCTTAAATAAGACAACAAGTACCCACCCTTTACATAAAAAGTTTTTTCCTTCAACAAAGGAACTTCACAATCAATCACTCCTTCTTTACCTGATTCAATTTGCTGCAAAACATCTCCCCGGGGACTTATAATCATAGAAATCCCCGGGGCAGCAGCTCTTACTAAAAAACGACCGGTTTCCACCGCTCGAAACGGTATCATCATAGCATGCTGAATATGCTGGGCTTTACTCCAATTTGAGCCGTCTAAGGCCGGATTAATTAAAACTTGCGCACCTTTTTTAGTTAAATTTCTGGCAACGTCTTCATAAGTAAAATCATAACATATTCCCAAACCCAATGTCCCTATTTCCGTTTTAAATACCGGATAGCCTGAGCCTGCCTGGCCGTCCTGAAAAAACTGTATCGGATGATGTTTTTGAAATTTTCCGATTATTTTTCCTGCAGGCGAAAAAATTAAAGCTATATTGTTAAAAAAATTCTTTTTATCTTTGACTTTAAGAAATTCAATACATCCAAAAATAAGGTAGCATTCGGCATTTTCAATAAAATTTAATATTTTATTTTTTAGCTCAGGATTTTGCAGGGGTGAATCAATAATGGAGTATTCAGGAAACACAATTACAGATTTGTTTTTAATCGGGGACTTCAAGGCGAGATTCAAACATTTATCAAAATCATCTTCGACCTGCACCAGCCTAAAGAAAATTTTGTTATTATTTAAAACTATTACCTGCCTGTTTGAATATAAAGCAAAAGCGATAATAGTTGTTAAGATAAAAAATACTATTATCCTGTTTTTAAAATCTTTATATTTAAACAGTAACAATAAAAGAACACTTACAGCTAGAATCACAGCCGAAACACCATAAACCCCTATATATTTTGCCATCATCAAAAAATATTTATTACTATGTTGTGTATATCCTAATGATAGCCAGCCAAACTTAAGTTTCCACTGCTCACTTTTAAAAAACTCAACAGCCATCCAGATAACCGGTGAAACTATCAGTGCAAATCGATAATTATAATATTTTTGTATTAAACTAAATAATAAGGCAAAAATACCAATAAACGCCGCTAAAATACAGTAAAGAGACAGGGAAAACAAATTAAATATACGAAACAGCCAAAATAAAGAAATAGTATAAGTGATGAAACCAAAAACAACCCCCAGGCGAAAAGAAACAAGGATAGATTTATCTTTTAAAACAATCAATAATGGAATTAAAGAAACAAAACCAAGCAGGAAATAACCGTATGGCGGCATAGACAAAACAAAAAGGCCGCATCCAAGAAAAATAATGAGAAATTCTCTTAAAGTAATTCCCGGATTAAAAAAGTTTGCTATTAGTTTTTTCATTTAAATAAACCGGTAACACCACTAAAATTTTTGTCCAGAATTAAGCATTGTTCCTTTTTATCTTCTGCTTTTTTGAACAAAGTCCGGTAAAAGTAAATAAAGCAAGAAACTCACCCGTAAAAAAAAGTTCCCAGCGATAACGAAAAGGTATTTGTTGAGCAATTACTCTAGGCCAATCCAGCATAAAAGAAACAAAAATAATTAAACCGGAGCAGAATATTAAAAACCAATCGGTTTTATTTAATTTAAGTATATATCCCTTACTATCTAAGTACACTATAATTAAGGCAAAGGTAATCATAGTTAAAGAAACTATTACCGGAGCAAGTACAGGACCTACCCAGGGGCCGGGGATTAAAAAAAGAATATCTTTGGTAAATAATGAAGCAGGCCAATTTAAGGTTACTTTAAGCCAGACATAATAAAAAATATCCCAAATTCCAAAACTATAAAGAAAAAAAGCAATTCTCCGGTTAAAAGTTTTAGCAGCAAGAAGAGCTAAACTAACAAGCATAATGATTGTTGCTACTTCCCTGGCTATTTCGGTAAAAAGAAGATTTGTGGGAATATCTTTCAGGGGAAAACAAAAACCTTCAGGATAAATAATTTCCCGCAAATAAACAACCACCGCTGCTTCTGCAAATCCCATAGCGATGCCAAAAAATGTAAGGGGAATAAATTTTCGCATAAATTAAAACCTCAATAATAAAGATCCGCTCTTTTGTAAACGATATGAACCAATGTGAATCTAAATGCTAAAAAAATTATAAACACATAATCGGATTATCGCTCAGAGTAAACTCCGAGACAAAATAATTTCCACGATCCCCTTAATCATTCACCGATAATTTTTACTAAAATACGCTTTCTTCTTTGCCCGTCAAACTCCCCGTAAAATATCCGTTCCCACGGCCCAAAATCAAATTTGCCGTCGGTTATAGCTACCACTACTTCCCTACCCATAAAGGTTCTT
>JAGLHV010000249.1 GCA_023143305.1 bacterium
AATTAAAATTGAACCGAATAATGCAGATTTACATATTGACCTGGGAAATTTTTATAAAGATAAAGGTTGGGATGACCAGGCAATAAACGAATTCAAGGAAGCAACTAAAATTGATTCCGATGATGTGAGGACTCGTTTAATTCTGGGAGATTTTTATGCGGAGAAAGGGTTGCCTAAAGAGGCGATGGAAGAATATAAAGAAGTACGCAGGATACAACCTCTTTATTTGGGGGAACATTATTTTCTCGGATTAGCTTATGATAGACAGGGCTTATTTGATCAAGCAATAAAAGAATTTAAGCAAGCAGCAATAATGGAGCCGGGAGTAATAGATATAAATCTTCATCTTGGATTGGTTTATATGAAAAAAGGGTCTGATAAAGAGGCAATAAAAGAATTTAGCAAAGCGATCAAAATGGACTCTGACTGTGTGGGGGCCTATTTTAATCTTGGGTTTATTTATGTTAAGCAGTCTTTATATAATAAAGCGGTAAAAGAATTTAAAAAAGCAATTGAGATAGAGCCGGAAGTGGAACAGTTTCATTATGGTCTGGGGATGTCCTATCTTTATTTAGGTAAACGGTGGGAAGCACTTGAGGAATATAAAATATTGAAGGAATTAAACCAGGAAGCAGCGGATGCTTTTTTGAAAGAAATGCATATTATGACCAAATAATTTTTTATTATCCGGAAAAAAACTTTTTTTTAGTTTCTCCCTTCTTTTTTCCCGCAGAATAATTTTTGATATAACCGGTAAATTTTTTTATTGCAAAAATCAGATTTAATTTGGTATGCTAAAAGAGAGTAGAGATAAGGGCATTAAATTAAAGTGTTAAAGAGTTTTGCGAAAGAACACATTGTGCTTGTTCGCTAGTATGTAAGGCGGGTCATTCCGCTATTTTTATGTTGTAGTCGCAGGCTTTAGGTTGCGTTGTCATCGAATAAATTACGCAGGCTAAAGCCTGCGACTATCAAAAAACAAAACATTTTTGGCATTACTAAATAAATAAAAAGGAGAAAAAGATGAAAAGTATCTGGAAATATGGTGTTTGGGGTTTGTTTTTAATATTGTTGCTTAACGGGGCAGGTTTTACTGCCGGGAATATAAAAGAAGCAGATCTATTATTTGATGAGGGAATATTCCAGGAGGCCTTGAAGAGATATGAATTAATATTTAAAGAAACTCAAAATGTTGAAATTCGCTGGAAAGCATTTTTTAGAACTTGTGAATCTTTAACCCACCTTTTCCGTTATGGAGCAGCAGCCCAAAAACTAATTTCTATTCCCCTGCCCAAACAAACAGATAACCGGGTGCGCCTTTTAATCCTTAGAGCAGAGCTGTTCAGGGATTTTTTAAAGCAGTATTATTCTATTCAAAGAGGAGATATAATTGACGAAGAAAAAAGTGATGTTTTTCGTCTTACCCCGGAGGAAATAAAGGAAGAAATCAAAAAAGCATATAGACAGCTCTGGAAATTGCGTAAAGAGTTGGTAAAATTAGATATAAAAAAAGAAGGATATTTCCTGGAGATAAAAGATATTGACCTGGGAATGTATCCCACTCTATTTGATTATTTGATTTTGAGCTGGACTGATTACTTGTTGAGAGTGGAGGGACCCGGTTATTTGGGAGGAACCCGGGAAAGCATAAGGCCGGAAGCAAAATTATTGTTGGTGGATAAATTTAAGAGAAAGATAAAATTTAATGATTCGCCGGCGTTATTAGCGGCAGAACTTATGGAGTCAGCCGGTATTTTTGCTCCTGTTGGCCGCCTGGAAGCAAGTGAACACTGGAAGATAAAACGCATTTTATTACCATTAACTTATAATAATTTATTTGATTTAAAAAACTTAGCTAAGGATAAAAAATTATATGATTATAAGGATCTAAAAATATACAGAAAACAGGCCAAGAAAATATTGCTTAAATGGATGGATAATTTCAAAACTAAAGAAGCTAAAGCAGAGGCCGGTTATCAGGCAGCCAAAATATTAAATAATGGTGCTCAATATTTACCGGCAGTAAAATTGTGCGAAAGAATAGAGGAAGAAGTTCCTCATACTTATGCCAGTAGTAAGGCAAAGTCTTTACGGGCAAGGATTCAGATGCCCACCCTTAATTTGCAGGTAAAAACAGTAATGCCTCCGGCAAAGGAAGTTTTTACTGTTACCACCAGAAACCTGGAAAAAGTATATTTTCGGGTTTATAAAATAGACCCTTACGGGCTTAAAAATGAAGAAAGTTTTTTTCGTAAAAACTTTAATGGATGGTCTAATTTACTTAATTATCCGAACCGGAAGTGGCTTAAAGAACATTTTTTGCCGGAAGTTAGTCCTTATAAAGAATGGAAGATAGCAGGAAACAAAAAAGAAGATTTTAATAGCTTTAATCAGGTAGTGGATTCTCCGGCATTAACCGCTGGAATATATCTGGTTTTAGCCTGCGGAGATAAATCATTTAAAGCGGGTAGTTCTTTATTGCGGGCTTGTTTTTTTAATGTTACGGATTTGGTTTTAATCGGTACGGCAGGATTTA
>JAGLHV010000025.1 GCA_023143305.1 bacterium
AAATGAGAGGGAGAAAAAATGTCTAATCTTTGTGTTGTAGGTGCCCAATGGGGAGATGAAGGGAAGGGAAAAGTTATTCATTTTCTTTCCCGGGAAGCGGAGTATATTTGCCGTTATCAGGGGGGGAATAATGCCGGACATACTGTGGTAATTGGCGAGGATAAATTTGTCTTACATCTTGTTCCTTCCGGAATAATTTATCCGGGGAAGAAATGTATTATTGGCAATGGAGTAGTAATAAATCCACAGGCTTTGTTGGATGAAATAAAATATTTAAGGGAAAAAGGAGTTGATGTTACCGGCCGTCTTTTTATTTCTGATATGGCCCATCTTATATTTCCTTACCATTCTATGTTGGATGAAGCAAAAGAAAGAAGAAAAGGGAAAATAGGGACGACTAAAAGAGGTATCGGTCCTGCTTATATGGATAAGGTCGACCGGGTAGGGATTAGGGTTTGTGATCTGATGGATAAGGATATTTTTGCTCATAAATTAAAAGATACCCTTACTATGCGTAACGCCCTTTTAGAAAAAGTTTATCAAAGGCCGGGATTGAAATATAAAGATTTATATCTTAAATACTGTGACTATGCTGAGCAATTACGTCCTTATGTTACTAATACCAGTATTATGGTTAACGAAGTAATGAAAAAAAACAAAAAAGTTCTTCTGGAAGGGGCACAGGGAGTATTGTTGGATGTGGACTTTGGGACGTACCCTTATGTGACTTCGTCAAATCCTTCCGCCGGCGGTGCGTGTGTAGGTTTAGGTATCGGACCTAATAAAATAGATAAAATTTTAGGAATAATAAAGGCTTATGTTACCAGAGTGGGGGATGGTCCTTTTCCTACCCGTTTAACATCTTCATTAGAGGAAAAAATACGGGAAAAAGGAGCGGAATATGGGGCTACGACCAAGCGGCCCCGCAGAGTAGGTTGGTTTGATGCCGTGATGGTCAAACATTCGGTAAGGGTAAGTGGTATTGATTCACTGGCAGTAATGAAATTAGACGTGTTGGATGATTTAGATAAAATAAAAATATGTACCGGTTATAAATATAAAAATAAAATAATTAATGAATACCCGAGTCAGACTGTTATTTTAGAGGAATGTAAGCCTTGTTATGAAGAGTGGGAAGGGTGGAAGACTTCTACCGTAAAGATAAAAAAATATCAGGATTTACCTTCGAAAGCAAAAAAATATTTATCCCGGATAAAACAATTAGCAGGAGTGCCTCTTTCTTTAATTTCCGTAGGTGCGGATAAAGATGCGACCATTCTGTTAAATAAAAATTTTTTTAAATAGAGTATTAAGGCCTTAGCAGTGTTAGAAATAGAATAAAATCACAAAAATTCTAAACCGTCTCCGGAGGAACTTTAGAATTTGTTTTTTGTTCATAGCTGTTGACTATTGGTTATTCTTTGTTTTGTTTGTGATTTATAACTATTTGTTGTAGTCTATACTAAGCATTTGGTGGAGGAGGATATATGATTTCTCGGTATGCATTACCGGAAATGGAGCGTATTTGGGCGGAAGAAAACCGGTTTGAAAAGATGTTAGAGGTGGAAATAGCTGTTTGTCAGGCCATGGCCGATTTAGGTGAAATTCCGGTAGAAATAGTCCTGGAGATAAAGAGAAAGGCGAAAATTGATGTACAGAGAATAGGAGAAATAGAAAAGGAGACACATCATGATGTAATTGCTTTTTTAAATTCCATTACTGAAAGTGTGGGAAAAGATGCATCGAGATTTATTCATCAGGGATTGACTTCTTCCGATGTCTTAGATACGGCATTGGCTTTACAAATGAAAGAATCGGCAGAAAAAATTTGTTTGGACTTAAAAAAATTGGCTGTTGTTTTAAAGAAAAAGGCTTTAGAGTATAAGATGGTCCCGATGATAGGTAGAACGCATGGAGTACATGCTGAGCCGATTACTTTCGGTTTAAAACTTGCTCTGTGGTATGAAGAGATATTAAGGAACTTAGAACGTGTAAATAGAGCTAAAAAAGTTATTGCTGTGGGAAAAATTTCCGGGGCGGTAGGTACTTATGCGCATATTAGTCTTCAATGGGAAGAGTTGGTTTGTAAGAAATTAGGTTTAAAGATAGAACCGGTTTCCAATCAAATTACTCAACGTGATCGGCATGCCGAGTTTATGTCGGCAATAGCTATTACAGCTTGCTCTTTGGAAAAATTTGCCGGGGAGATAAGAAGTTTACAAAGAACTGAAATTCTGGAGTTAGAAGAGCCTTTTATGCCGGGACAAAAGGGTTCTTCGGCAATGCCCCACAAACGAAATCCTATAAAATGTGAACAAATTTGTGGATTAGCCCGTATAATAAGGGGAAATCTTCATGCTTCTTTAGAAAATATTGCTTTATGGAATGAACGGGATATTTCTCATTCTTCGGTAGAGCGAATAATTCTTCCTGATAGTACTATCCTTATAGATTATTTGCTACAGAAATTTACCTGGATTATGGAGGGAATATTAGTTTATCCCCGTAATATGTTGAAAAATATAAATCTTACCGGGGGATTAATCTTTTCCCAGAGGGTCTTTTTGGCTTTAGTAGATAAAGGGTTAAGCCGGGAACGTGCTTATGAATTAATTCAAAAAAAAGCGATGCAGGCCTGGAAGAAAAAAGGTGATTTCAAGAGCTTAATATTAAAAGATCCGGAGATTAAAAAACATTTAAACAAGGATGAAATAAAAAAATGTTTTAATATTGAGTGGTTTTTGCGTAATGTTGATAAAATTTTTAAACGGATAAACTTATAAAAAGGGATAAATAAAAAGGCTTTTTGTCTTGACAAGACGAAAGGAAATGTGGTATGCTAATTGTTTCAATCTTAAGGGAGGGATAAATTATGTATGCAGTAATTGAAAGTGGAGGAAAGCAATATAAAGTTAAAGAAGGCGAAAAGATAATAGTAGAGAAAATAGATGTTCCGGTAGGCAATGAAATACAACTGGATAAAGTACTATTAGCGTCCAAAGAAAACGAAGCGTTGCTGGATAAATCTGCTCTGGAAAAAGTTAAGGTGGTAGGGGAAGTTATCAAGCAGGGCAAAGGTAAAAAGATAATCGTTTTTAAGAAAAAGAGAAGAAAAGATTATAAAAAAACTAAAGGACACCGTCAGTATTATACTCAAATAGAAATAAAACAAATAATAATTAATTAAGCAGGATTTATTTAAATTTACCGATTAATTTTCGGTTTACAAATTCGATTATTATAATTCTAATTAGGGCCGGGATAAAAAGGAGGAGATACGAAAAATGGCACATAAAAAAGGTCAAGGCAGTAGTTCTAATGGCCGGGATAGTTGCGGAAAAAGATTGGGTGTGAAGAGATTTGGGGGGCAGGTTGTCACTGCCGGCAGTATCTTAGTTCGTCAGCGAGGAAGAAAATTTAAACCGGGCAGGAATGTAGGCATTGGTTCGGATGATACTCTTTTTTCTAAAATCCAGGGAACAGTGGCTTTTGAACGAATAGACCGTAAGCACAGGAAGATAAGTGTATATCCTTTGAATTAAGCAATAAAACACGAGATTTATAAAAAATTTATAATAAGTATTTTAATAACAATGGGAAACAGTTGATTATGGTGATAGAACTTCAAAAAGAAATATTGTTTTGAATTTTTAAACACTGTAACCAAGCGTTTCTCATTTTTTTTAAAGGTTATTGTTTTTGGTTATGGGGGAGTAATGTGTATTTGGAGTGCATTGTTCAAAACAGATTTTGTTTTTAATTTTCTGTTTTAGATTTACTGTCTTTTTTATATTATTTAACATTATTTAAGAAAGAATTTTATTTGCGTTCATTAATTGATTATAAGGGGAAGAAAAAATATAATGTTTATTGATCTGGCAAAAATTTATGTTCAGGCAGGAAATGGCGGAAATGGATGTATGAGTTTTCGCAGGGAGAAATATGTTCCTTTAGGTGGACCTGATGGAGGAGGGGGAGGTAAAGGGGGAGATATTATTATTAAGGCTAATAAGAGGTTAAAAACTCTTCTGGATTTAAGGAGGCATCCTCATTATCGGGCAGAAAATGGCAAGCACGGCCAGGGAAAAAAGAAACAAGGAAAAAAGGGAAATGATAAGGTTATTATGGTCCCCTGCGGAACCATGGTTTATAAAATAAATGCTTCCTCTTCAGAGAAAATAAAAGAAAAAAAAGAATTGATTACTGATTTGGTTGAGGATAAAAAAGAAATAAAATTGAATGCCGGTGGCCGTGGAGGAAGAGGAAATGCAAGTTTTAAAACAGCGAAAAATGTTGCCCCCCATTTTGCGGAAAAGGGAGCATCAGGGGATAAAAGCATATTAAAGTTAGAGTTAAAACTCATTGCCGATGTGGGACTGGTCGGTTATCCTAATGCGGGTAAATCTACATTTTTATCAGTAGTTTCCTCTGCTCATCCTAAAATTGCTGATTATCCGTTTACTACTTTATTTCCCAACTTAGGGATGGTAAAAATAGGAGACGAAAGTTTTATTTTTGCTGATATTCCCGGATTAATTGAGGGGGCGCATTCAGGGATAGGGTTGGGAGATAGTTTTTTACGGCATATTGAACGAACGCGTATTTTACTTCATATGGTAGACCTTTCCGGATTTCAGGATAAATCACCGGAGGAAATATTTAAAATTACCAATAAAGAGATAAAATTATACAGCAAGAAGCTTTCAAGAAAAAAACAAATAATTGTCGCCAATAAAATGGATTTACCGCAGGCAAAAAAGGCATTAAAAGCGTTCAAGAAAAAATTACCCGGCTTTAAGATTTTCCCGATTTCCGCTGTTACCAAAGAAGGGATGGAGGATTTATTATATGAAACAGGGAAAGCGGTAAAAAAGATAGAAATTCCAAAAGAAGAGGTTGTACCGGTAAAATATGTTTATGAGCCGGAGTTTAAAATAGAAAAGAGAACAGGTGTTTTTATAGTTTATGGTAAAAAAGTAGAAACTTTAATTGAGATGACCGATATAACTAATGATGAAGCTGTGGGAAGATTGCAAAGGATTTTTAAAAAAATGGGTGTGGAAGAAGCTCTTAAAAAAAAGGGAGTTAAAGACGGAGATGGTGTTAAAATAGGGGATTATGAATTTATTTATGAAGAATAAATTATAGATTTTGAGATGATTGTAAATAATGCGGGGAAAAAGTATTAATGTTTATATTTAATTAAGTTATTCCGGATTATTTACGGAAAAACAGAAATAGAGACAAAAGCATAAAAAGGTGTCAACTATTTTAGAATAAGACAAGATGAAGTATTGTTGCGGAGGGTAATTAGTTGAAATCAAGACGGATAATATTAAAGATAGGAACAGGTGTTTTAATTACACCGGAAGGAATATTTAATAAAAATCATATTAGCAAAATAGTAAATGATATAGCAGCAGCACATAAAAGGGGAGAAGAAGTTGTTTTAATTAGTTCAGGGGCGATTACGGCAGGGATAAATAAATTAAAGTGGAAAGGTAGGTCTCTAAGCCTTCGGGAAAAACAGGCAGCTGCTGCTGTTGGTCAGAGTCAATTGATGAACCTTTATGAAGAGACATTTAGAAAGGTGAATTGTTTAACGGCTCAGATTTTATTGACCGCTGATGATTTAAGTAATCGTCAGCGATATTTAAATGTGCGTAATACTTTGTTTACGCTTTTAAAACATAAAGTAATTCCGATAATTAACGAGAATGATAGTGTTGCGGTAGAAGAAATAAAGTTTGGGGATAATGATACTTTATCTGCTCTGGTATCCAGCAAAATGGATGCTGATTTTTTAATTCTTTTAACCAATGTGGAGGGGTTTTTTACCGGTGATCCCCGAAAAGACAAAAAAGCTCAATTAATTAAAGAAATAAATGAAATATCTTCTTGTTTACAAAAGAAGGCACAGGGATCCGGGGATTGGCGTAGTACCGGAGGAATGCAAACAAAATTAGAAGCAGCAAAAATTGCTATTGCCAGTGGGGTGACTACTTTTATTGTAAATGGACTGAAAGAAGGAGTAATTACTAAAATACTGGATGGAGAAAATCCGGGAACAAAATTTTTATCTAAGAAAGTTAAAATAGCAGGGAAAAAGAGATGGATTGCCTTTGGTGCTCGGATGAAAGGGAAAATAATGGTAGATGAAGGAGCGAAAGAAGCGTTAGTGGTTAAAGGTAAAAGTCTTTTACCTTCAGGTGTTAAAAAAACAGAAGGGGAATTCGGAATAGGAGATGGTGTTAGTATAGTAGATTTAAGCGGTCATGAATTTGCCCGGGGATTGAGTTTTTATTCTTCCGGGGAAATTAAACGAATAAAAGGGAAGTTAACCAAAGAAATAAAACATATTCTGGGATATAAGGATTATGATGAAGTAATTCATCGTGATAATTTAGTAGTTTTGTAGATAAAAATATTTTGATTTTTTAAATTTAAAGGAAAAATTACAAAAAGTGAAAGTATTAGTAACCGGAGCAAATGGATTTATCGGCAGTCATTTAGTCGAAGCGCTTATTCAAAAAGGATATAAAGTAAAGTGTTTAGTAAGAAAAACAAGTGATTTGAAATGGCTGGACAGGGAGAAAGTAAAACTTGTTTACGGTGATATTACTCAAAAAGAAAGTTTATTTACAGCTGTAGAAGGGGTGGACTATATTTATCATACAGCTGGTATTGTCAGAGCAGTAGACCGGAAAAAATATTATTTGGTTAATCAATACGGGACACGAAATTTAATTCAGGTTTGTGCTCAGGTAAATTTTAATTTAAAAAAATTTGTGTACTTAAGCAGCCAGGCAGCCAGCGGTCCTGCGGATAAAGCAGATAAATTATTAAAAGAAGAAGACTGTCCCCACCCGATAACCGATTATGGGAAGAGTAAACTAAAAGGGGAAGAGGAAATTATAAATTTTAAAGGCAAAGTGCCTTTTGTAATATTGCGCCCTTGCTCAGTTTACGGTCCGCGGGAAAAAGATATTTATGTTTATTTTAAAATGGCTAAATGGGGAATTGTCCCTGTTTTAGGGAGAGAAGAAAAATATATAAATCTTTGTTATATTAAAGATTTAGTATCGGGCAGTATTCTGGCAGCAGAAAAAGAAAAAAGCCGGGGAAAAATTTATTTTATAGGTGATGGGCAAATATATTCCTGGACCCAAATCGGGAAAACAATTAATGAAGTATTCCGGGTAAGAGCACGAAAAATCGTAATTCCGGAAAAATTATTAAACGTTGTTTCTTTTTTTAACGAAGGAATATCTTCAATAACACAAAAACCCACAGTAGTTAATAACCAGAAAGTTTTAGAAATGAAACAAAAATATTGGCTTTTTGATATCTCACAAATTAAAGAAGATTTGAATTTTTCACCTAAAATTCCTTTATGCAGAGGAGTAAAACTTAGTGTTGATTGGTATCGTCAAAATCATTGGTTATAAGATTCCGATTTTTTTTGTAAGCGAAAGAACTTTAGTTAAATATAATTATTGATATGTTTTTTTAAATTCCCTTGAAGGGAAACGAAGGGGCTCGGTTTTATTTCCTCTCATTTTGCTGTGTAAAAATTATGAGGGATAAACCGTTTGATGTCCCGTAGCTTGTTGCGGGAAAGAAGGTATTTTAAAATTTATTGAAAGGAGTGAAGATAAAAAGATGGCTACAAAAATTATTAAAGGGAAAGAAATTGCTTTTCATTTACGGGAAGAATTGAAGAAAAAAGTCTCCGATCTTAAAACAAAAAAAGGAATTATTCCGGGATTAGTTACAATTCTGGTGGGGGATGATCCTGCTTCTAAGATCTATGTAAGAAGTAAAAAAAAGGCATGTGAGGAGATTGGTATTTATTCTGAAATTTGTCAATTAGATGCCAAGACGGGAGAGGGAGAATTGCTGGAACGCATTAGACGATTTAATAATAACCCCAAAATTCATGGTATTTTAGTACAATTACCACTTCCCAAACATATAAGAACGGAAAAAATGATAGAGGCTATTTCCCCTAAAAAAGATGTAGACGGTTTTCATCCTTTAAATATGGGGAAATTATTACTTAAAAAAACAATGGCGGAAATTTTAAGATCGGAAATATTTATTCCTTGTACCCCTTACGGAATTATGGAGCTGTTGAATTTTTGCGGAACACCAATAAAAGGGGCAGAAGCAGTAATAGTAGGGAGAAGTAATATTGTAGGGAAACCCTTAGCCATTTTATTATTAGCGGAAAATGCTACAGTGACTATTTGTCATTCGCAAACAAAAAATTTAGCAGAGATAACCAAAAAAGCTGATATATTAGTTTCTGCTGTAGGAAAACCCGAAGTAATTACGGCTAAAATGGTTAAAGAAGGAGCGGTTGTGATTGATGTAGGTATGAATCGATTAGAGGTTGGTTTAGTCGGGGATGTAAAGTTTGATTCTGTGGCTAAAAAAGCAAGAGCTATTACCCCTGTTCCCGGAGGGGTGGGGCCAATGACCATTAGTATGCTTTTAGTAAATACAGTAAAAGCAGCGAAATGGTCAGCAGGATTGTAGAATAAAAATGTGATAGAAGGCACATAGCAAAATTGATAGATTTGTGATATATTTAGATATAAGAAAAAATAAGTAATAAAAATATCTGAAAAAGCAAATCTGCTGTAAGGTAGAAACTCTTACAGGAATTTCTGTGGGATCCGATTAAAAATCGGAGCAAAGCTGAGGGATCCATCTGAGACGGATTAGCCGAGCTGCCGAAGATATAAAAGGCAGGTCGGTTTTTGTTTTTTAAGCTATGTTTTCATAATCTGCAGAATAGATATAAAGACAGTTAAAAGACGATTAAAAAACAGTTTCAATTGGTTTAGATTAGTTTAATTAGTTAGAAAAGACAGAATTATCAAATAGGGACAAAAAGTGTAAACGATGTCCCCGGTTTAAAATGTAAACCATGTTGGTGTTGCACAGTACCTGTAAATACTAATGTTTCTATTTACATAAGCTCCTCCTTGAATAATTCAATGTGGACCGATTGGATTTTAGTTGAAGAAAATGCAGTTAGTGATATATTTTATGAATTACCAGAAATAAATCAGCAGAGATATGCTAAATGGAAATTAGTTTTAAATACTGCTAATTCGTTGATAACACCGGAGATTGAGAAAGTTGTTTTTGTCTCTGGAACGGGAGCGGATAGAATTATAGTGTTTCCTAATCCTTATATAACAAAATTAAATTCAAATAAAATTATAATTTTTGCTAATTTATCAGAAGAAGCGACGATAAGGATTTACACTATATCGGGCAAGTTAATAAAAATAATAAAACACAAAGATATAGCCGATGGAGGTAGTGAAGAATGGAATGTTTCCGATGTAGCCAGCGGTATATATATATATTGCATTGATGGACCTTCAGGAAGAAAAAAAGGTAAAGTAAGTATAATAAAATAATTGATAAAAAGGGAATATTAGGAAAATACAAAAAAAAAGAAGAAGGAAGATAAGCTTTATTAAAATTGTGGTATGTGTTTTTTTTATTTAAAAAATTTGCGTTATATTTAAAAAACAGATATAATAATAGAAAAAAAATAATTAGCTGTAGTATCATTAGAAGTGCTGAAAAATAGAGAAGTGACCAAAATCACCTACCTAAAACAGAAAATCTGTGTTATGTTTAAAAAGGAAATGGAACAATAATAAATTTTTTTGATTGCAAAACCGCTAAAATGTTAAAAAACAAAGAAGTGACCAAAAACACATCAACAAAATAAAATGCTCGTGATACATTTCGGCAGAGTATAATTAAATTTTTTTTAATGAAATTTAAGTGCAGGGTAAAAAATGAAAAAGATTATAAAAAAACAAAAGCAGGCAAAAAAAACGAACCGGACATTAATATTAAAGGTTTTTTTTATTACATACCTTATACTTTATATATTCCAGAGTGTATTTTGTTTTGCCGGTGAAGGTGCAGGGACAACAGCCTTCAACTTTTTAAAAATAGGTGCGGGAGCAAGGCCGGTTGGTATGGGAGAAGCATATAGTGCCTTAGCTGATGATATTAATGCTATTTACTGGAATCCGGCAGGATTAGGATGTATAACCGAACGGGAAGTTACCGCTTCTTATTTAAGTTATGTAGCAGATATTAACTCAGGATATTTTGGTTATACCTTGCCTTTAATGAAGGGCGGTTTAGGTATAAGTGTC
>JAGLHV010000250.1 GCA_023143305.1 bacterium
AGAGTATTAATACCACTAATAACCCATTAAAAAAAAAGAGGCTATGGATTACTTTTTCTTTAAATTTATTCATATTCATAACCTCTTTCTCCTCTTGTTTTTATTTTATCTACATTCCCAAATTTTTATTGTTAAAATCTCTATATTCGGAAGGTATAGGGAAAAATCCTTCTTCCTCCACGATTCTTTGTCCCTCTTTACTCAATTCAAAAGCAATAAAATGACTAACTGCACCTTTAGGTATGCCATTTAGATACTGATTAAGCGGACGGGTAATAGGATATTTTCCGCTTTTAACATCTTCGGCATCAAGCGGGCTGATGTATTTTTTTTCGGAAGCAGAAGCAACCCTTACAACAGTAAGTCCGGTTACTTTTTTTACATACCCTACTCCGACATAACCAATGCCGCTAACATCCTGCTTTACTGCTTCTACTATTTGTGCGTTACCATTCATACGATTCATTTTCTGTGAATAATCAGCTTTTAATATTGCTTCTTTAAAGAAAACAAAAGTTCCCGAATTAGATTGCCTGCCGTAAAGAGTAATGGACATATCTTTTCCGCCGATTTCCTTCCAATTAGTAACTTCTCCACGAAATATTCTGCCGAGTTCATCCTTGGTTAATTTATCAACCGGATTCCGGTCATTAACAATAACACTTAAACCATCCATAGCAATTACGATTCTTTTAGGTGTTATTTTTCTGCTGTTGGCTTGCTTTATTTCTTTGGATTTCATCAAACGGGAAGCATTGGCAATATCACACTTTCCGTTAATCAATCCTGCAATTCCTGTTCCCGAACCTCCACCGGTTATGGCAATAAATTTGCCCGGATTTTTTTCCATATATACTTCAGATAATCGTTGTACAAGATTAATCAACGTATCCGAACCTTTTATTTGCACCATTTCCTGGGCATAAAGGCTTGTAGTTAAAATCAATCCCAATCCAATTCCTGTTAAAACCTGTAAACGCTTTTTCATTTTAAATTCCTCCCTTTGTTTAATAAACAATAACATTCAAATATGACAATTTTGTGACAACTTAGCAAACTCTATGTAAATTTTAGTTAAGCATTATATTGTTTAAAATTTCAACAATAAATCAACCTGCAGTATCTCTTCGGTTACTACCGGAGCGTTTATTTTTTCACTGCAATAATAATCAAACCCTAAAATTACATTTTTAGCCAGTGCATACTGTAATATTGTTTCTGAACCTTTTACACCTGTTTTTCCGCCATAAAAATCAGAATCAGGAAATGTATCCAGCCATGCATCTTTTTCCAGTTGGCGACAGGTGTATTTGAATTGCCATTGCCCTTTCTTTTTTACTTTTTTATCTCCGAATTTCAATCCGAAAAGATACCCCTCATTATCTTCATCCGGATCAAGGTTAGAAGCATATCCACCGAATAAGGAAAAATAAGGCACTTTACTACAAGATGTTTTAACAGCTAATTCCAATTCCGGATTAACGACATTATAATCATAGATAAAACAATCATTGCTGTCCAAACTGTTAGTTCCTTCAGAATGGTCAAGCGAATCGTCTTTTACGTTATATGCATCATAATAAGTAATTGTGGGCTTTAAAGAAAAAGAATTTCCTATTTTCCAATTTATTCCTGCCTGACTAAAATACATTACAGGATCGGATATATCACTACTTGATTCATCCAAAACAAGACTTCCAAAACTTATCAATAAATCTGTTTTCATTCCGCAGGATTTATTGATAACAAAAGCACCCCCCTCAATATTAATATCGGAATCCCACAAAAGGTCGGAATTTTGTCGAATTATTGCTTTTCTCTTAGATTTACCACCATAAAAATCAAGCCATGTCTTAGGTGACCATTGCATATAGGCATAATCCAATCGCAAATCCGGAGTTTCAAAGGTGTTAGTCATGGTCTGGTTAGTAGAACGGGGATCCGTTCCCCCGGAGCAAAATCCAAATCCTACTTTGACTTTATCCACTACATTTGCTTTTGCACCAAGTCTAAATCTGTATCTTCCCCGATGACGTTCAACCTTTGCTTCTTTTTTGTTCCATTGGTAACGCAGACGCAAATCCCCTTTAAAGGTCATTTTCTGAACCCATCCGGGAGTACTAACTGATTTACCCTGACTTAATTCATTAGCTATCGCTTGTTTAGTTTCATCCATAATAATTTGTGCTTCTACCGGATTAAGTATTTCTTTCTCTACCAGTTTATTTACTAAAATCTCAACTTCACCGGCAAAAGAGTGGATGGAACCAAATGTAACCGTTAATAATATTCCTGCCATTAAAATTAAAAATTTTGTTTTCATTTTTCAATTCTCCTTTTTATCGTTTTTGTTTTCTACTTCTTTATACCGCTTATGTTTTACATTTTCTTGTCCTCCTTTATTTTTAACTTTAAATCTTTTGTAAAATAGCCTTTCTACCTTTATTGCCTGCCCGCTCCGCCTCAGGCGGATTTGGAGGATTGGGCTGATGAATACTTTTTCCGACGGGCGTCATAAATGT
>JAGLHV010000251.1 GCA_023143305.1 bacterium
AAGATATTTTTAATAAAATTTTAAACTTAGAATCTAAAAATATAACTGCTATAATTGGGTTAGCAAAAATATATAGTTGGAATAACCGTTACAGGGAATCTATAGATTTATATAAAAGGGCATTGGATATCGATACTAAAAACATCGAAGCACAAACAGGAGTGGCAGAGGTTTATAATTGGATAGGATACAGAAAGGAATCAATAGACCAATATGAAAAGATTCTCGGACAGGAACCACGGAATCTGCGGGCGTATAAGGGTTTAGCTGAAGTTTATATCTGGGATGATAGGTTAAAAGAGGCCGAAAATATTTATCAAAAAGCACTTCAAGTATTACCCCAAAGTACTGTTCTCCATAATAACTTAGCAAAAATTTATACATGGATGGGAGCTTTTTCTAATGCTGAAGAGGAATATAGAAAGACTTTGCAAATAGAGCCGGGAAATAAAGAAGCGATGGAAGGGAAAAGAAAGGTCGAAATAGAATTAATGCCGGGAAACGACTTTGTCTTTAAATATACTAAAGAAAAGGATTGTAATAACTGGAGGGCATATTCATTGACCTCCGGGTATAAACATACAATATTTTTGGATCATGGAAATAACTTCTACCTTGCTGATTATTTAAGTAAGTTTAAAGAGACCGGACATGACCATAAAATTGGCAATAATATAGAATTTGGCGGTAAGTATAATTTTAGTAGTTTTCTATCTACATTGGGCTCTATAGATTTAAGCACATACAGTAACGGCCCTTATTTCCTTGCCGGTATGGATATTAGGACTATATTAAAATATTACCGGAAAAATTCTATTACTTTCAAATATGTGAATGGTATTTTTGATATTCTAGATGAAATAGGGAATAAGTCTTATGGAATCGAGTCAAATTTATATTTTAAACAATATGTAGTTCTAAATAGTGTTTATAATTATGCTGATTATTCCGATAATAACTCCAGTGAAGATTGGTATAATTTATTAACGTTTATTATATCAAAGCGAAAACCGGATTTAAATTTTAGTTATGGTTATCGCGAAAGAGATTTTAAAATAAATAGTATTCAATATTATTCGCCTCAGAATCTAAAATCAAAGATATATTCTATTTACATGGGAAATCCATTTAAAAAAAATTATCTTTACGGTATGTTTAAAGTTAACGATAACAGTGACCATATTGATAGTTATTATTATTTAATCGGAAATGATTGTAGCTTTAGCGATAAAGTATCTTTCATCGGTGAAATAAGTTATTTTGACACTGAAAAAGAATATAACGCATTAACTTTGGCAGTTACTCTTAAGTTTAAATTTTAATTTAAGTAATTTTCCCCCTTTGAAAAAGAGGGTTAGGGAAATTTATTTAGTTCAAATGTTCAATTTTATCGGCAAAAACCGGATTTTGTTATGAAGATAATTTATCAGGCAGTAAAAGAATGATTATGAACTAAATGTCAAACATTTTTGACATTACTAAAATTCTAAGAGAGGTATAATTATGATGAAAGAGTCAGAGAGACCAAACCCTTCCTTTTATGGAATGGGGATTGCTCCAAAGATACTCGGAGTGTTAGACCGTCTGAAATTTAAGGTGGCTACACCGATCCAACATAAAACGATCCCTATTGCGTTGGAAGGAAAAGATATTATTGGGATTGCACAAACAGGGACCGGTAAAACGTTAGCCTTCGCCATACCGGTTATTCAGCGTCTTTCCCAGACAAAGGGGCGTTGTTTGGTTCTCGTGCCTACCAGGGAGCTTGCTATCCAGGTTGAGGAGACCTTTCGTAAGATTGCTCCGCTATTTGGCGTAAAAACGGTTGTTATCATCGGCGGAGCATCCATGGGTGATCAATTGAGGAAGTTAAAGACTAATTGTCGTGTTATTATAGCGACACCCGGACGGCTTGTTGATCATATGAACCAGCGCACAATCCATTTGTCGGATGTGGATATATTGGTTGTCGACGAAGCAGACCGTATGCTGGATATGGGTTTCCTGCCGGATATAAAACGTATTATTAAGTACATTCCGATTAAAAGGCAGACAATGCTTTTTTCTGCGACAATACCGCAAGAAATCGTAAAAATAGCAGCTGCATATATGAAACTTCCCGTTCATGTTGAAGTTGCACCGTCCGGAACTACGGCGGAACACGTTATTCAGGAATTATTTGTTGTCAAAAGAACTGAAAAAAAAGAACTGTTGGCTAAAATACTTGAGCAATATTATGGGCCGGTGTTGATTTTTTCCCGCACAAGGAGAGGAGCTCAAAATATCAGACGGACTGTCCATAAAATGGGGCACAAGGCCGCAGAAATTCATTCTGACCGTTCGCTTACACAGCGAAAGGAAGCACTCAACGGATTTAAAATAGGAAAATATAAAGTTCTTGTGGCAACTGATATCGCAGCCAGAGGAATAGATGTTATCGGTATAGAACTGGTCATTAATTACGATCTTCCGGACGATGTTGAGCAATATGTACACCGTATAGGAAGAACAGGACG
>JAGLHV010000252.1 GCA_023143305.1 bacterium
ACAGCTGTGAACAGGAAATGGGAATAATTGCCGCCAGATTAAATTATAGAATTGATAATAATTATCTAATCAAGCCTCGTTTTTACCGTTCCCGGGGTACAAAAATTCCTGATGGGATAGTTAATGTTTTTTGGGGAATAATGGCCTTTATTAAGGTGAAATTAAAAAAATAAAAGAGAGGTCGAGGATGTTATCTGTTTTTCTTAAGTTTCTGAGTAAAAATAAATATCTTTTATTTATTCTGGGCCTATTTGTTTTGATTAGCGGATTATTATTAAATCCTGATTTGCCCATGGAAAACGATGAACCGTATTATTTTGTTCTGGCTAAATCTTTATCCCTGCAAAAGGGATATGTCCATCTTTATTATCCGGGAGAGGGACTTGTTGATGTGGAATATCCTCCTTTGTATCCGATTTGTTTAGCGTTAATTATGAAACTGGTTGAGTATCAAGTTGTTTTTTTAAAAATACTTTCTCTTCTTTTCGGCGGGGCTGCCTTAATTGCTGTATATATCTTTTTTACTAGAAAAAATAAAACTTCGTTTTTACCGGAAACAAAACAGAGTTTTTACTTATGGCTTTTATTCTTTACAGCAACCAATTGGTGGTTTCTTTCTTTTTCTGTAATAATTGCTCCGGAAATTGCTTATCTTTTTTTCTCACTGGCAGCTCTTTATTTTTTGGAAAAATATAATCAGCAAACAACTTTAATTAATAAATATTTGTTTGGGGCAATTTTATTACTGATAATGACTTTTTATACTAAAACGCTGGGCTTAGCCCTTATTATCGCTGCGGTTATCTATTTTTTGTGGATTGAAAGAAAGTATAAAAAGGGTTTGGTTTTAGGGGGTATATCTTTGGGATTAATTTCCCCCTGGTTATTAAAAAATAGCTTAATTACTAATGCAGACAAAGTAATATCTCAAAATTACTTAAATCAATTTTTCTTTGGCTATGAAGGGAATTTATGGAATATTATAAAAACCGTTGGTTTGAATATTTTTAATTATGGTAAAGCTATTGCTCATTTGCTGCTTCCCGGTTATTTTATGGGAGAATCCATGTTTGAGGGTTTATCCTATTCCCCCTTTTTTTGTAGTTTAATGAATAATGACAGGTTATTTAAGCCGCAGGTTTTACCGGTGGTTTCTTTTTTTATTATTGTCTTTTTTTGCGGAATGACTATTTTTGGTTTTATCAGGCAGTTAATCAAAAAAAAGAGTTTAATGGAGATATATATACTTTGTTATTTAGGAATTATTATGATTTTTCCTTCTTGTTTTTATATTAATGCGGGGAAGCGGTATTTAGTTTCTTTACTTCCTTTTATATTATATTATTTTTTCAGGGGTATTTTTTTTGTTGAAAAATGGAGATTAAAAATTCAGGAAGAATCTCTAAAGACCGGAAATAATAAAAAAGGTTTTTTGTATTTTAGTAATTTGTGGGTAATAAGCGGAATTGTTTTGCTGTTGGGTAATTTAATTCCGGATTTTTGGTCGGTAAAAGGGAATATTTCTTATTTAGCTGATTATAAAGTTTCCTCGGAAAAAGAAAAAAGGAACTATCATTCTTTTTGGCTTAACGATTATTTTACACTGGCTGAGTGGATAAAAAAAAATACTCCCCCGGATGCGGTTCTAATGCATTTTTTCCCGGCTGCTTTTTATCTGCATACTGAACGCAAAGTAACTTTTTTTGATAGGCTTCCTTATTATCCGGAAGAGAGAAATTTTAACGATATTAAAGCCGATATTGAAAAGAGAAAAGTTGGGTATATCATCACAGGGTCGTCTAAACAGGAGGAAATAGTTTCCTGGTTAAACATAGAACTTAGTCAATATGTTTTTATTCCTATCGCCGAAATAGAAGTAAATAGAGTGTATAAAGCGTTTAAAGTAAACTCGTTGATTAAAGAAAAGTATAAACAGGGAGCATTTTGGTATAAAGAGGGAAAATATGATTTAGCTATAGCAGAATTCCGGAAAGCACAAGCTATAGTATCTACTTTTGTGGGTTATTTTAATTTAGGAAGATGTTACGAAGAAAAAGGGGAAAGAGAAAAAGCACAAAAAATGTATAAGCAGGCAGTGGTTTTACAACCCGATTTTAAGGTAGGCAAAATTAGAGCGGATATTTTGTTTTATCAGCAATTAATTGATGTTCAACCACACAATTATCAACATTATTATCAATTGGGAAAAAGTTTTCTGGAAAGTTACCAGTATGATAAAGCAATTGATAATTTTTCAGGGGCTTTAGCCCTTAATCCGTCTTTTTATCAGGTACACTATTTTTTAGGTTTATCCTATCTGGGAAATAAAGATTACCGGGAAGCAATAATGGAGTTTAAAAAAGCTTTAATTTTAACACCTGAAATCAAATATAAAACGAAACACTATTTGAAAATTGCCCGCAAATTAAGAAAGAGAAATAAATAGGGTTTCTGAAGAAAAACTACGGATTAAAGGAAATTAATCTTAAAAATGAAAAAAATATTATTAC
>JAGLHV010000253.1 GCA_023143305.1 bacterium
TTTTACACCTTTATTTTGGACATCTTAAAAACAATAAAAATACCTATAATTTGCCATCCCGTAGCTGCTATCAATACAATTATACCTATAGGATTATTAAATAAAGGACTCATAAATCCCGGTTGCAGTACAGATAAAGCCGCGGCCAACCCCCAGGGAAGGATAAAAGATACAATAGATTCCAATATTCCTTGTGCAGTCAAAACCTGAACTTTTCTCAATAACGTATAATTATCTCTAATAGAACGAACAACCTGATCCAAAATTTTCGTGATATCTCCCCCTGATTCTCGCTGAATAACCATTGCTGTTACAATAAACTGTACCAACTCACTATTAATGCGCTTCGCTAAGTTTTCTAAACTATTTTCTAACGGAGAACCGATATTCGTTTCTTGCAGTACTAATCTAAATTCATCAGAAATCGGAGAAGGCATATCCCGAACAATTAATTGCATTCCCTGGGTTAAATCAAGACCTGCTTTTAGCGCATTAGAAAGCAATATTAATGCCTCTATTAATTGTTCCTCAAATTTTTTAATACGCTTCATCCTGGCAAACTGCACGAACAACCGAGGTAAAGCCGCACTCCCGGCTACGGCAAAAATAGCCAGCACTATATTGTTTGTCATAAAATAAACAAATACTCCGATCATTAGCATTCCTAAAATTAAAAAAAATCCCATTTGTTTCTCTTTAACTTTAATAAACATCCCTCCCAGCTCAGAAGTTGTTTTAGTTACCATTTGTTCATAATACCCTTTATACCGCAAATAAAAAAAGCTTACTGTCTGATAAACAAATGTTAATATTAACCACAACCCAAAAGCAAATAAAAACATTGAGATTCCTTTTAATAAAACCATACTATTAAAACTCCTTAAATTTCATTTTAATCCTTTTCACGGATTTAAAGCTTTTTCATTTTTTTTGACCCGAAATATTTCCACAGGCAAATTAATTCCTTGTGTTCTAAATTCATAATAACACCGTGGAACATTTCCCGTAGGTTGAAAATATCCCATTATTTTTTTATCTTTTATCTCTGTCCGGTGAAAAATAAAAATATCCTGCACTGTTATAACATCTTTTTCTCTACCGGTCACTTCGGTTATTTTAACTACTTTTCTTGTTCCATCCGAAAAACGAGATAATTGGACTACAATATGTATAGCAGAAGCAATTTGTTCCCGAATTGCCCGTAAAGGTAATTCCGTTCCGGACATAAGTATCATCGTCTCCAATCTGCTCAGCATATCCCGGGGTGTATTCGCATGTATAGTCGACATCGAACCTTCATGCCCCGTATTCATTGCCTGCAACATATCTAATGCTTCAGCCCCGCGACATTCACCTACAATAATACGGTCCGGACGCATACGCAAAGTATTTCTTACTAAGTCACGTATAGAGACTGCTCCCTTCCCTTCAACATTAGGCGGCCGTGATTCTAACCGCCCCACATGTTCTTGTTTTAACTTTAGTTCAGCAGTATCTTCTATGGTAATAATTCTTTCTCTTTCAGGAATAGAAGCTGATAAAATATTCAACATAGTAGTTTTACCTGTTCCCGTACCTCCGGAGACAAGTACATTCTTTCTTATCTTAATACATGCAGATAAAAATTGAAGCATTTCTTTGTTAAAAGTACCTATTTCTACTAAATCTTCTCCGGTCAAAGGGTCCTGGGGAAAACGTCTAATAGTAAGCATCGGACCCTGTAAAGCCAAAGGAGGAATAATCGCATTTATTCTAGAACCATCTTTAAGCCGGGCATCCACAAAAGGCATACTTTCATCTATTCTCCGGCCCAAAGGAGCAACTATCTTTCTAATCACCTGAATAACCTGATCATTGTTAATGAATTTCCGGTCAGTAAGCTGCAGGTTACCATTTTGTTCAATATAAATTTGATCACATTTATTCACCATAATTTCAGTAATAGATGGTTCCGACATTAAAGCCTCTAACGGGCCCAAACCTAATGCTTCATCCACTATCTCCGCAATTAATTCTTCTCTTTCTTGCCTGGACATAGAATCAACATCTATTTCCGTACTTAAAATAAAAGTAGCCGTTTTTTCAACAATTATCTTTACTTGTTGATTTTTAGCACTGGAAATCAAATCTATCTTTCTTACATCCAACCGTTTAATCAACTGTTGATGAATCTTCTGTTTTAATGCAGTACGTTTCTTTTCTTCTTCTTCCTTTATTAAAAGTTCTTCAGGTGACAAATTAGAAACAACAAAATCCTTGCTTTGTTTTTTTTCCTTTTTAATCACCAAGTCAAATTTATCCAGTAACCCTTCTAAAACACTTACTTCTTCTATTTTCCTGCCCCGTGGCGGAAGATTAAGCATAATTCCTCTTATTCTTCTAATGCTTTCTGAAAAAATAGTATGTGGTTCATTTACAACTAAAGGTATTTTCTTCTTATCTGACTGGGGAACTAATTTATCTTGTGGAATAAACTCTTCAATTTTCTTTCCAAAACTATTTAA
>JAGLHV010000254.1 GCA_023143305.1 bacterium
GTTATATCCTTCCATCCGCCAATTGCAACTTTTCCATCCTGAGAATCGATACTAACAATAATTTTTTCTCCAAATTCAGCAACGCTTTTTTCTACCAGATCAGGATTAGAAATTGTTACCGTTCCTAAAATCACCTTATCCACACCCATGGACAAAATTTTTTTAATTGTTTTTAAATCCCTTATTCCTCCTCCTACCTGCATCGGAATAGTAATCTTCTTTCTTATTTCTTTAATAATCTTTAAATTTTGCATTACACCGGTAAATGCCCCGTCTAAATCCACCACATGCAATCTCTTAGCCCCCTTGACTTGCCAGAGATTAGCCATAAAACAAGGGTCTTTAGAAAATACAGTTTCGTTTTCCATTTTCCCCTGGGTCAAACGAACACACTGCCCTTTTCTTAAATCTACTGCCGGAATAATCTGCATATATGCTTTTCCCCTTTTACTAATTTATTTCTTATATTTAAAGCTTCCCTTTGGTCGAAGGAATGCCCTTTATTTTAGGATTATAAGCAACCGCTTTGGACAAAACCCGGCCAAAAGCTTTAAAAATCGCTTCCAACAAATGATGCATATTGTTGCCGGATCTGATTACTCTAATATGCAAAGAAACCTTTGCATTATCACAAAAAGCTTTAAAAAATTCTTCTATTAATTGAGGATCGAATTTCATAATCCGTATATTTTCTGATTCATAAAAATCTCTCAAAGAATCTATTACACACCCTGGCCTTCCACTAATATCTATTACTACCTGTGCTAAAACCTCATCCATCGGCACAAAAGAAGAAGCAAACCGCTCAATCCCTTTTTTATCTCCCAATGCTTTTGCTGCTGCCTCGCCCAATACTATTCCGATATCTTCTACTGTATGGTGGTCATCTACTTTTATATCCCCTGAAGCTTTAATCTGCAAATCAAACAAGCCATGTTTAGTAAATAATTCTAACATATGATTGAGAAAATGAATAGGAGTTTCTATTCTGTATTTACCTTCACCATCCAGATTCAGAATTAAATTTATCTGGGTTTCTTTAGTTATTCTTTTTATTCTTGCCAATCTTTTTGTTTTTGTTTTGCTCACCATTCCCTCCCTTTGTTTGCTTTGTTTTCAATCTTATCCCCCGCACAGAACCAATTAGTCTTTGCTTCACAGAATTCACATGTTCCTTTAATCCTTCCATTTCTGCCAATTTAATGATATCCCGACTGCATCTTTTAAATGCTTCTTCGCTGTAAAAAATAAGGCTGGTTCTCCTTATAAAATCATACACGGAAAGCCCTGAAGAAAATCTTGCCGTTTTCCCGGTAGGAAGGGTATGGGAAGGGCCCGCAAAATAATCCCCCAAAGCTACCGGAGAATAATCACCTAAAAATATTGCCCCTGCATTTTTTATTTTAATCAACATTTTCTCCGGATTTTTAGTTAAAATTTCTAAATGTTCCGGGGCCTCTTGATTAATAATCTTAATTGCTTCCCCTAAATCTTTTACTTTAAAAAATTTAATTTGTTTTAAATTAAATCCTTTCTTGATTTTTTTAAGTTTAATTTTTATTTTTTTTATTAAATCCCCGGAAGTAGTGACCAAACCTGCTTTAGCCTTTTGGTCATGTTCCAATTGGGCCAAAAAATCCGAAATAATATAATCAATATTTGATGATTGGTCGGCAAGAATCATTACCTCACTGGGCCCGGCCAACATGTCAATTCCTACTTCACCAAAAAGCAATTTTTTAGCACAGGTTACATAAACATTTCCCGGGCCTACAATTTTATCTACCCTGGGTAAAGTCTTTGTTCCATAAGCAAGTGCAGCAATTGCCGGAACCCCGCCAACCCTATAAATTTTATCCACCCCACAAATATCTGCTGCTACTAATACCTCCGAAGTTAAATTATTCGGGGGAGAAACCATAATCACCTGCGTAACCCCGGCAACCTTCGCCGGTAAAACATTCATTAATACACATGAGGAATAAGGATATTTTCCTCCGGGAATATAGACTCCCACCCTTTCCAATGGCTGCCAGATGTCCCCCAAAAGAATTCCTTTTTCATTACTGTACCAGCTTTTTATTTTCTGTTTTTTATGAAAATTTTCAATATTCAACTTTGCTTTTTTCAGCGCTATGACAAAATCCTTATCTACTTTCTTATAAGCATTTTCAATTTCTTTCTTTTTCACTAACAATATTTCCGGACGCAGTTTTACCCCATCAAATTTTTGAGTATAAAAACAAACCGCTTTATCACCTTTTATTTTCACTTCTTCAATAATTTTTTTAACCTGTCTTTCTATTTTATCCATAAAAAAACTCTCTAAATTTTAATTTTTTGCCTTTATCTTCTTTCTTTAGCTATAAGCCATTTGCCATTCACAGTCTTTTGTCTTTGTCTGTTATCCGTAATCTATGGACTATCGACTGTGGACTGTCTTTTGTTTTTTTCTTTTAACTAATATAACTAATAAAACCAATCTAAACCA
>JAGLHV010000255.1 GCA_023143305.1 bacterium
TTATTTGGATTATGGGCAGATACGGGAAACTACCGATGATGACCCTGATGGAGTAAATTTGGGTTATTACCGGCCGTATGATCTGGCAGTAATAGCTGCGTATGGGTGTAATGTTGGTGGTGGATTAAATTTGGGTATAAATATGAAAGGAATACATGAGGATATACAAGGGTATACCGCAAATGCCATTGCCTTTGATATAGGGACATTGTATGATTTACCGGTAAAAGATTTAATTTGTTCCTTCTCGATAAAAAATTTGGGATTACAAACAAAAGCTTTTATTGAAGAGAAGCATGATTTACCTTTAGTCTTTGATTTTGGTTTAGGGTATAGTATGTTAGACAATGCTTTAAAAGTAGGTTTGGACTTATATCAACCGCAGGGCGGGGATTTTAATTTTAATATCGGGGGGGAATATTATTGGAAGAAACTTGTTGCTCTTCGAATGGGGTATAAAAATGCAGGTAAAGATTTGAAGACGGGTTCGGATAAGGATCTTTTGACCGGTTTTTGTTTTGGATTAGGGGTAAATATGGAAATGTACCGGGTAGATTATGCCTTTGTTCCCTTTAATGAATTAGGAAATGCTCACCGCCTGTCTTTCGGATTAAAATGGGGTAAGAGTAATAATCGGAAATTAAAAGAACAGACAGTAAAGAGAAAAAAGAAAAAGGTTAATAGAAAACAGAAGGCCGGTATAAAGAAAAAAGTTAATAAACAACAAACGGTTAAAAAACATAAAATAAAGAACAAAAAAGAGTGTAATAAAAACAAAGGCAAAAATAAAGAAGAACCGGGTATAATAAATTATAAAAAAGGACAAAAACATTCTAAACAAAAGAAATATAAAATAGCACTTAAAGAATATAGAAAAGCATTAAAGTATGGATATAAAAAGGCTAAATTATATGCAAGTATGGGCTTTTGTTATTATAAATTGGGTAATCGGAAGGCAGCAAAAAGTTTATATAAACAAGCCTTGGATATTGAGCCGGATAACAAAAAAATTAAACAGAACTTAAAAAATATCAGCAAAAAAGGAAAAACAAAAAACAATAAAAAAATTATTGACAAATGGCGAAATCTGTGATATACTTCTAATTGAGAAGTGATAGTAAAAATTTGAAAAAGAATTATTATTTTGCTTGATAAGAGCAAAGTACAAGAAATTGTACGACGCAAAACCACGGGGTTCGTTTCTGACGAGTTAGCCGGGTTGCCAAGCCAAAAGTGGCAATCGCGGCTTTTTTTATAAGTAATATTTGAGGAAGGGAATATATCCTGTCGTAATAAAAGGAGGATGAAAATGACAAGATTAGGAGAAATGTTAAGAAAAGAAAAAATAATAACCGGAAAACAATTAAGGGAAGTATTGGAATCGCAAAAGAAGAATCATAAACGGTTAGGTAAAATACTGGTTTCCAGTGGATATACAGATAAGGAAGTAATTCTTGGTCTTTTGGATCAGCAACAAAATAGTCCTTATTGGGAGATGTTTAAAGAAACCGGTTCTGTAGAAGCGTATTTGAAAATTAAAAAAATTAGATTATAACTTTGTAAAATTATAGGGCTCGTTAGACAATAAAAATGCTTTTTAAAATTAATTAGGTAATATTATCAATGTTGAGGAAAAAGTTAAAATCCGCCGTTATTTTATGGCGGATTTTTTATTTGACTTTGGTTAAAAATTTTTGTATAGTTTTGATTAAAGCAGGAGATAATTTCGTAGATGTTATAGAATAAAAAGCAAAAAAAGAGAGAGGGGGGTAATATGATTAGGAAAATAATCGCGATGGTGGTTGTTTTCTTTGTTTTTTTAGGGTATTGCCAGGCAAAGACTATTACTATAGACGGAGATGCCGGTGATTGGACGGATTGGGCAGTGATTACGGATTCAGATACAATAAGCGTTAATTCTGCAATAGTATATAATGACGAGTGGATATGGAAAGATACAAGCAATGATGAAAGAAGAAATAATACTTATTATGAAACAGGGGGAATGACCCCTTCCTGTGATATTACCCGGGTGCGTGTTACCGCAGACACGAATGCGTTATATTTTCTGGTAGAATTTATGGATTTAAGTTTAGGAACAACAGGGATTTCTTACCCTTTTGTTCAGATAGCGGTAGACCATGATAAAAATGAAGGTTTGAATTTATTGCCTCTATCGACCACACAAAATGATTTAGCCCATATAAATGATGATGCTTCCTGGGAATATTTAATTTTAGCTTACCAGGACAATATTGCCGTACTTGATTATTTGTCGGGAGGTGGGCCTGAAATTGGAGGGAGTAATTATAGTCAATATGCCTCTACTAATCCGGCAACAAGTCCTTATTGTATGGAATTTAGTGTGCCTTTTTCTGTTTTGGGAGGTTCAACATATTATTTAAATAAAACGGTTAGTTTTAGTTTGGTTTGTTTTTTTCATTCCGCAGCCTGGCCGGCAGGAAGTTCACACGAAGTAAGGCCTTTT
>JAGLHV010000256.1 GCA_023143305.1 bacterium
AGAAAAAAACTAAATTAAAAGAGGAGAAAAAATATGCGAAAATTTGCTGAGTTTGTTCTTAAGTTCCGCATAATAATTATTTTGCTAACCGTAGGTGTTACCTTTTTTTTAGGCTATCATCTAAAAGACATCAAAATCAACAGTGATATTTTGAGTTATTTGCCTCAGAATGATCCGCTGGTAGTACTTTTTAATGAGGTTGGAGATAAATTTGGAGGTAATTCCCTGGCTGTAGTTGCCCTGGAAAAAGAAGATATTTTTAACTATGAAACACTCAATAGAGTTAATCAAATTACCCAAAAGTTTAAGAATATGGATGAAATTTCCCAGGTGATGAGCTTGACTGATATTCTGGATATTAAGAAAATTGAGGGTGGTTTGGAAGTTGGAAAACTTATTGACAAAGATGATATTCCTCAGGATTTTGAAAAAATCAAAAAAATAAAAGAATATACTCTTTCCAAAGATATGTATCGGGGGAGTCTGGTTTCTGCTGATAGTAAAATCACAGTAATTATTGCCCGTTTAAAAGAAGATATTGATAAAATAGCTGTTGCCCAACAAATGAAAAAGATAGTTCAGAATACATCGGGAAAAGAAAAGATATATTACGGTGGTATACCATTTCAGATGATTTTCTTAACTGATATAATTCAGGCTGATTTAATAAAACTTACCCCGATGGTTGTTATCCTGGTGATGCTAATACTTTATTTTAGTTTTAAGAGTTTACGGGGGATATTTTTACCTTTGTCCTGTGTCTTGATGAGCACAATTTGGACAGTAGGAATAATGAGTTTATTAAAAATTCCTCTTACTATTGCCTCAGATGCCGTGCCCGTTTTACTCGTTGCTATTGGCAGTGCCTATGGAATTCATATGCTTTCTAAATATAACGAAGATATTTGTAAGGGAGACGATAAAATACAGGGGATAAAAGACGCCCTAAGTGAAGTAGGTATTCCCATATTATTGGCCGGGATTACTACGTTGATTGGGTTCCTGGCCTTTTTATCTTCTCCTTTAGGTTTGATCAAGGAGTTTGGTATTTTTACTGCTGTCGGGGTGTTCTTTGCTATGATTGTTTCGGTAACTTTTTTACCGGCAGTTCTTTCCCTGTTGAAAGTTAGAAAAATTAAGTTAAATCATCAGGGGGTAGAAGACGGTTGGACAACAAGGATTATGGATAAATTAGGAAAATTTGTACTCAGAAAAGAAAAACTTATCGTTGGTGGATGTGCTGTATTGATGATAATAAGTTTTCTTGTTGTTCCACATTTAAATCGAAATATCAATATGATTGATTACTTCAAAAAGAATAGTGAAATTAGGCAAGCTGAGGAAATGATGGAAAATAAGTTGGGTGGTTCTATTCCTATTCAACTATTAGTCAACGGGGATTTGAAAGATCCTTTCGTTTTAAAGGAAATGGTAAAACTGGAGAAGTTTTTAGATGCTCAGCCCCATGTTAATGACCCCCAGTCAATTGCCGACCTGATTTGTGAAATGAATTGGGTGATGAATGGACATTCTACTATTCCTGAAACTAAAGAAGAGGTAGCAAATCTTTGGTTTTTTATTGAGGGGCAGGAGGTTCTGGATCAATTGATAAATAGTGAAGCTACTGAAGGTCTAATTCAGGCTAAAATGGGAACGGTAGAGACAAAGGAGATGGATGTTTTAGTAAAAGCAGTTAATAACTATTTGGAAGAAAAACTTAATATTGATTCGGTTAAAATCAAAATTTCTCTGGCTTCTGATAAATTGGCTGAGGAATTGAAAAAACAGCGGGTAGAACAAATCTTATCCAAAATAAAGTGGGATATACAAAAAAGACCCCCTATTTCTTCAAAAGTGGGAAGTAAAAACGTAATCATTTATGATAATTTAAAGAAAATAATTACCGCAAGTATTTTAGTTGAGAAGAAAGGATTTGATAAGGAATTTATAAAGATTATAGAAACGAAAATCAGTAACTACTTCCATTCTGAGGAAGCAGATATCCAGATAAAATCAAAGCAGGGTATTACAATAATTATTAGTGGTATTGCTAAAAAGTTACAGGTGAATACTCCCGGAGAAAAGGATATTATTGCCATTTTAAGAAAAAATGTTCCGGAAATACTTTACATTGAAGAACCGGAAATTCTGGAATATACGGCTTCTTCAATTATTGCAATTATAAATGAGGAGAAAAGGTGGGTAAGGGTTAATCAACTTATGGATGAATTAAAGCCGCTTTTTCCACGGAGTTTAAGGGGAAATGAAGAATTTTTGAAAGATTTACGAGACGATATCTGGGAAATAAATGAGGATTGGTTTGCTCTGGCAAGTTCAAAATATAGTAAATTTTCCAACGATACGAATGACCCTATTGGGAATAAGGTTAAATTAACTATTGCACAAACAGGAATGCCGATAATTTATATGGATATTGATCGGAAAATAATACAAAGTCAAGTTTTCAGTCTTTCCATTGCTATTTTC
>JAGLHV010000257.1 GCA_023143305.1 bacterium
TCCTTTCCAGCATTTGTCCGCTTTTAATATTTTTTAACTTAACCCGGACTATTGCTCCCCCTTTACCTGGTTTATGGTGTTGAAACCAAACAATATTGAAAATCTGATTATTCAATATAATATTTATTCCATTTTTAAAATCAGCTGTAGTAATCATCTTTTTTCCTCCGTAAGCATTTCATATCCTGTTTTAGTAACCAGTATCATATCTTCAATACGCATCCCGCCAACCCCGGGGACATAAATTCCCGGTTCTACGGTAAAAACCATTCCTTCTGTCAAAACTTCTTTACTTCTACTATTTAAATAAGGCAATTCATGAACATCTATACCCACACCATGCCCTAACCCATGAACAAAAAATTTACCGTACCCACCTTTTTTAATTACCTCTCTGGCTGTATTATCCAGAATACGGCATTCTATACCAGGCCTTATTTTATCTAAAACTCTATTTCTGGCTTCACCCAATAAATTATATATACTTTGATGAGATTTGATGATTCTACCTAAAAAAATCATCCTTGTCAAGTCACTTCTATACCCGCAATACTTACAACCAAAATCAACTAACACTATATCTCTCTTTTTAACTATTCTTTTTCTTAACCGATAATGTGGAAAAACAGTGTTTTTTTTTCCGGAAGCAACTATAGGCTCAAAAGCAATACTCCAATCTTTACCCTGTTTTATTATAAAGCGGGTAATTTCATTATAGATTTCCCACTCTTCCTTACCACTCTTCACCCAGTTTTTTATATGATGCCAGGTCTTTACCGCCATACAGGCACTTTTCCTAATCAGGGCAATCTCCTTTTTGTCTTTCCTTAATCGAAGCTGCTCTGAAATATTATTTTGTAAAATAAGATTGACGCCCTTGAGTTCTTTTTTTAACTGCCGCCACAAATTTATACTAATAGAACTTTCTACCCCTAAAGACTTTATGTGTTTTCGGCGAACATATTCTATTATCTTTTCCTGCTTATCCAGATTTACCACTAAAAAATTTCTTATCCGACATTTAGCTTCAGCAAATAACAAATCCGGAACAAAAACCAATACTACGGAGTTGGTCACCAGAAGAAAACCCGTATCTAACTTAACCCCTGTAAAATAAAAGAAATTAGAGGGATTATTAATTAAAAATGCCTCTAATTTATTTTTTCGTAAAACTTTTTTTAAATAATCAATTCTTGTTTTCATTTTTTTTAATTAGAGTTACTGCTACTCGAAGCGCTAATAAATAGCTGTTTACTCCAAAACCGCTTATCTGCCCCACCGCTGCCGGAGCAATTAATGATTTAGCCCGAAATTCCTCCCGGTTATAAATATTGGATAAATGAACCTCAATAGTTGGAATTTTTACCCCTAATACAGCATCTCGAATAGCCACACTGGTATGCGTAAAAGCAGCAGGATTGATAACAATTGCATCTACCTTTCCCTTGGAAGAACCAATAGTATCAACAATTACTCCCTCATGGTTTGATTGTAAAAACTCTACCTGACAATTTAATTCCCGGGCCAACTTCTTTATCTGCTGATTAATTTCTTCCAAAGTATTTGTCCCGTAAAAATTAGATTCCCTATCTCCTAACAAATTTAAATTAGGCCCGTGAATTACTAATATTTTTTTCATTATATTGTTCCCCCTTTTTCTTAATACTTTCGGCTATTTTTTTTAATTACATTTACAAACATCTTTTATGATTTCACCGACTATCTCTTCCGGAACATCATTACGAACGACTACTTCTCCTATTTCCGTCGGTAAAACAAAATTAATCTTTCCAGCTTCAACTTTTTTATCTAATTTTAAAATATTTATAAATTCATCAAGTGCCAATTTTTCTTCTACTTCCGTGGGTAAACCTGCCGCTTCAATCAATTTTTTTATTCTTTGAGCATCCTGAACCTTAAGCATCCCTAATTTTTGGGCAATTCTATTAGCTACTACCATTCCAATAGCCACTGCTTCTCCGTGTTTATATCCTTTGTATCCCATCATCGTTTCTATTACATGACCGGCTGTATGGCCGTAATTTAAAATCCTTCTTAAATCTTTTTCCTGCTCATCTTTTTGAACTACTAATGCTTTTATAGCATCTGCCCGCTGAATTATATGTTCTAAACAAACCAAATCCAAATCTTTTATTCTCTGTATGTTTTTTTCCAGATAAAAAAATAAATCTTTATCACGAATAACCCCATATTTAATTGTCTCGGCTAATCCTATCTTTAATTCCCGTTGGGGTAATGTTTTTAAAACATTCAAATCAATAAGCACTGCCTTAGGTTGATAAAAAGCACCTATTAAATTTTTCCCCCGCGGATGATTTACCCCCACTTTACCGCCGATAGAGGCATCCACCTGCGCCAGCAAAGTAGTAGGAACCTGTATAAAAGAAACTCCCCTGAAAATAGTAGCGGCAAGAAAACCGGCTAAATCCCCGATTACTCCTCCTCC
>JAGLHV010000258.1 GCA_023143305.1 bacterium
ACTTTGTGCCTCTGTGCCTTGATGCATGTCTTTAGTCTTTGTTTTGAATTTAGTATTTCAGATTTTGAATTTGCCTGTCCGCCAGTCAGTAAGAAGGATTTAGATATTAGGGTTTAGTATTTATTTTTTTGCTTTTATCTCGGAGGAAGAAAATTATTTATTTTACTAAAAAAATGAAAATAATATTATTATTTAATCTGATCACTTTAGTTTTTTGTATGCCTTTAAGGGCAGGTGATGATTTAAGCAGGGTAAATCAAAGGATTATTTCACTGGGACCGTCTATAACCGAACAGCTTTATTTATTAGGGGTGCAGGATAGGATAGTGGGGTGCACGGTTTTTTGTAAAAGGCCTGAAGAAGCTAAGAATAAGGAAAAGGTGGGAACGATAATAGAGATTAATTTAGAAAAGGTGGTAAGCCTTAGTCCTGATTTAGTTCTGGCAACGCCTTTAACAAACCTTAGATACATTAGAAAGTTGGAAAAACTTGGGATAAAGGTAATTCGTTTTCCTTTAGCTAAGGATTTTAACCAGCTCAGTATACAATTTTTGCAATTAGGGGAAATTGTTGGAAGAAAACAAAAAGCGGAAAAGATTATAACTGTTGCCGGAAATGAAATGAAAAAAATAAAAAAAACAGTTGAACAAATTCCAAAAAAAACGACAGTTTTTATTCAGGTAGGAGCAAATCCCTTATTTACGGTAAATAAGGATTCTTTTGTGCATGATTTTATAAAACTTGCCGGAGGAATAAATGTCGCGGGCAGGGTAAAAGCAGGGTTTTACAGTCGGGAAAAAGTGCTTAATGACAATCCTGAAGTAATTATTATTGCAACTATGGGAATTATTGGAGAAGAGGAGAAAGGAATTTGGCAGAAATATAAAACGATAAACGCAGTAAAGAATAATAGAATTTATATTATTGATTCGTATGCTATTTGCAGTCCTACTCCGCTAAGTTTTGTAGACGCCCTAAAAGAAATAGTACAAATTCTACATCCGGAGTTAAAGGGAGTACAGAATGATGGTAATTGAGGGAATCTGGTAGCCGCAGGCTTTAGCCTGCGTAGGGAAAGGAGACACAGATTTGAGATTACTCGGAGTTAAAGGGGAGACAGAATGAATTTAATTAAAAATTTTAAAAGCAAATTTTCTAATGATATAAACAAAAAAATATGGCTATGGATTGGTTGGATATTTGTTTTATGTGCAGGCCTTGTGAGTATAAGTATTTTTTCTCTTTGTGTTGGTTCGACCGGTATTTCTCTTAGAAAAATTATTGCTTTAATTTTTGAAGGAAGAGGAACGACTGAATACAGTATTCTTTTCGATATTCGCCTGCCGCGTATTATGCTGGGGTTTGCGGTTGGGGGAGCGTTGAGTCTGGCTGGTGTCCTACTGCAGGGGATGTTTCGTAATCCCTTAGTTGAGCCTTATACCCTGGGTATTTCGGGTGGAGCGGCATTAGGGGTATGTTTGAATATTGTTTTTAGATTAAACCGGATTACTGTTTATTTTTTACCCTTATTTGGATTTCTGGGGGCGGCAGGAATGATTTTACTGGTTTACGGTTTGAGTATAAAAGACGGCAGATTAAGAATTCAATCACTTTTACTTACCGGGGTGATGGTTAGTTTTATTGCTTCTTCCTTAATTATGCTGATTATGGCTGTTTCTCATACGGAAAATTTGCACGGAATTATTTTTTGGATAATGGGTTCTCTGGAAACACCAAATTTTTTGCTGGTAAAATTATCACTTATAATTTCTATTTTCGGATTAATAGGTAGTTATTTTTTTTGTTTAGTGCTTAATGCTTTTGCCTTGGGAGAAGAAGAGGCCTTGCATTTAGGTATAAATGTGGAAAAAAATAAACGGCTGCTTTTTGTTTTGGCTTCAGTGCTTACGGGTTTTAGCGTTGCAGTTGCCGGTGTTATTGGTTTTGTTGGATTGCTTGTTCCTCATTTTATGCGAATGTTCGTGGGGGGGGATCATCGAATTCTTTTAATTAGTTCTTTTCTTTCCGGGGCCGGATTCCTGATTTTTTGCGATACTATAGCCAGAACGGTTATTTCTCCCCTGGAATTACCCGTAGGAGTAATTACCGGAATATTAGGGGGTATTCTTTTTGTTTATGCGTTAAATAAAAAACAAATTGTATTAGGGAATTCGTGAGCGGAAGGTTGTTGTAGGGGTGAACCCCTGTGTTCACCCGAACTAGGGATAAAGTCAAAATATATTTTTCTCCGGACGTGAAATTTTACCCGTATTTTTTAGTTTGTAGTTGCAAAGCTTGCTTTGCGTATAAGTTTTTTTTGTCTTTTTTTTTAACTTTGTGCCTCTGTGCCTTTATGCCTTTGTGCCTCTCTTTAGTCTTTGTTTTGAATTTTGGATTTGTTTAGGATTTAGATATTAGGATTTAGTATTTGTTCTGTGTCTGTTGTCTATGGACTATCGACT
>JAGLHV010000259.1 GCA_023143305.1 bacterium
TTATATTAATTAACTTTGTCGTTTAATATAGTAGCATTCACTCTATTTTTTAATATTCTCTGTCTTACTAATTCATAAATTAATATACTTGCAGCATTAGGTACATTGAGAGAATTAACATTATCCATTAAGGGAATTTTTACAAGAATGTCGCAATTTTTTTTTACTAAAGTACTTATATCCTGATTTTCGCCACCTAAAACAACTGCACAATTCATATTATAATCCTGGTCAAAATAAAATTTTTCAGCATCTGATCGCGCTCCTATTATCCAGAAATTATTTTCCTTTAATTTTTTTATGGCAGCGGAAAGATTAGTTACCTGAACAATAGATATCATTTCAGCAGTTCCTGCACTGGCTTTTTCCACAGTAGCTGTTACCGGAGCAGAATGTCTTTCAGGAATAATTATCCCGTTTACCCCGCAAAGATAAGCACTTCTAATAATTGCTCCGACATTATGTGGGTCACAAATTTGATCCAGTAAACATAAAAAAGGTTTTTTTTGTTTTAAAGACTCTAATAATTCCGGCAAAGTAATCTGTTTTTTTTCCCCAACATAAACAACTACACCCTGATGATTTTGATTTTGGGTTGCTTTATTTAATTTATAACTATTTACATAATGAACAGCTATATTTTTGCTTTTCGCCATCCCTATAATTTGATTAATTCTATCTCCCTTTGTTCCTTTTACTATTTGTACTTCCTCTATCTGACGCGATTCTCCTTTTATAACCTCCCAAACTGCATTCCTCCCATATACTATATCTTCCATTACTTTATCTTTTTCTCCTTAAACGAGTCCCTTGAGGAGTATCTTCCACCACAAAACCCATTTTCTCTAATTCGCTACGTATTCTATCCGACTCCGGCCAATCCTTATTTTTCCTTGCCTGTTCTCTATCTTTTTTATACTTAATTATTTTAATACCATCAAAATCTCTTAGAACACCCGAAACCATATATTTTAAACCTAAAATATTATCCAATAAACCTATCATTTTTTCACGTGCTAATTTTAGCCAGGGTAAATGCTCTTCAATACCGATTCTTTCGTTTATAAGATTTATAAACTTGTGCACTACAGCTAAAGCCCGGGCAGTATTAAAATCATCATCCATAGCATGTTCAAATTCATTTATAATTTTATCTATTATTTCATCTTGTCTTAGAATGTCGAGATCATATCCTTTTTCAATTGCATTATGATAATCCAGCTCTACATCCTCCAGGGTAAAACAAATTTTTTTCCAGTTTTTCTTTGCCTGCTCTAATTTATCATCAAAAAAATCAACAGGACTACGATAATGTTGAGAAAGCAGAAAGAGACGTACTATCTGGCCTATTTGTGACTCATTATAAAACTTAAAAAGATTCTGATATTTTTCAAAAATATCCTTTAAATTAAAAACATTCCCCAATGATTTTGACATTTTTTCTTTATTTATAGTTACAAACCCATTATGCATCCAGTAATTTACAAATTTTTTTCCGGTATAAGCTTCCGATTGAGCAATTTCATTTTCATGGTGAGGAAAAATTAAATCAGCCCCTCCACCATGAATATCCAGAGTTTCTCCCAAAAGTTTTAGACTCATTGTTGAACATTCAATATGCCAACCCGGACGGCCCGGCCCCCAGGGTGAAGGCCAGAAAGGTTCTCCCTCTTTGGCTTTTTTCCAGAGCACAAAATCCAGGGGATCTTTCTTTGCCTCTTCTATTTTTATTCTAACCCCTGAACGCATTCCTTCAAAATCACGGTGAGAAAGTTGTCCATATCCATTAAATTTTCTTACTGAAAAATATACACTACCGTCTACTGCATAAGCAAAACCTTTATCAATCAATGCCTGAATAATTTTCTGCATTTCCTGGATATATTCCGTTGCCCGGGGATAACGACTTGTCACAGAAGAGTAACAATCCATATCTTTTATATTTAATTTATTCATTACTACAATATAATCCTGCCAATATTTTTCAGATAGATCCTTCCAGGGAATATTTTCCTGCTGAGATTGTTTTATTATTTTATCATCTATATCGGTTATATTCTGAATATACTTTACTTTATACCCTTTATACTCCAAATATCTCCTAATCGTATCAAATGTTACATAACATCGCGCATGCCCCAAATGTGCCGGGCCGTAAGGGGTTACCCCACAAACATACATATTTACCTTGTTCTTATTTAGAGAATTAAATTCTTCTTTTTTTGCTTTTAAGGTATTGTATATTACCAAAGACATATTCTTTTGTCTCCTATTAATTATGAGTAGTTGTTAAACAATCCAGAATAATACAAAAACAGTCCATAGTCCATAGACAAGGACAAAAAACAAATACTAAACAAATTCAAAACTCTAAATTCAAAACAAAAAAAATGAAGGTGAAATATGTTTTGAACGACTTAGCAA
>JAGLHV010000026.1 GCA_023143305.1 bacterium
TCTTCTTTCTTATTATCAGAGGGCTTATTCTTTATTTCTTTTCGTTCCTTTGCTTCTTTCTTGAGTCCTTCAAAAAGATTACTTTTTTTACTATCTTTTTCCTTTTCTTTCTCTCCCCCTTTTGATATTTTACCTTCCGATTGTAATTCAAAGACCTGTTCTATTTTCCTATCACCTTCACCTTCTTCCTGGGGTCCCGGCATCGACTTACCGGAAATACATCGATCACACCCAGAAAGGATAACATCTCGATCAAGGTTATATTTATCTCTGACTTCATCAATGACTCCTTCTCTACCAGAGGAAATAGCAAAACAACATTCAAAGCAAATATTATCATTAAGGACCTGACATACAATAATTTTATCTGCCTTTTTATTACATAATATACACTTACCCATAATATCTCCCCCCAATACTTTTTATACCCCTCTTACAATTTATTTAAAATTCAAACCAAATATAGCCTCTTATTATTCAATAACAATACTTTTAACTTCATCCAGAGCAAGAGAAAATGATTCTCGCCACAAAACCTCATTTCCTTTTTTGATTTTAATCGAATGCATTCCTACAGCCAAATCCTTTGTTTGAATCACACACAACTGATTAATATCCAGGTCTACCCGTTGATCATCTATATATATCTTTGAACCCTGAGGTAATTCTTTTTCAAAACCTAAAACAAAATTAATTTGCGCCTGAGGAACTAAAGTCTCACAAATTTTAATTTCATCATTAGCCACAACAAATACACTGACAACTCTTTCTTTATAGTCAATTCTTTTTAAACCTATTTTATAAGGTCTTTCTTTTCTTTCCGGTAAAGTTAATTCTGCAGGGGTTCTTTTTATCGATTTACGCCCATCAACAAACACTATTGCTCCTGGAGGAACGGTTTCAATCTTTACTTTGCCGGAAATAACTTCTTCTTCAGTAGTAAATGAAACTTTTTCTACTTCCTCTTTCTTTCCTGAACCTTTATATATTAAAACCAAAAACACCATTAACATACTAGAAAATAAAACCATTCCGCTAAAAAATAAAGGATTTTGCCAAACTTTTTTATTACTCACTAATATACCTATTTTTTCATCATCCGATTCACTATACATCTTTGCTAATAATTCATCTTCCAGCTGCAAAACAGTATTTTCCTCTTCGGATATAGTAATTATAGATTCAAGAGGATTATTCTTTCGATCAATTATCCCCTTTTTATTATCATTTTTTATCAATAAAATCTCAACAGAAATATTATCAGGCCCTCCTTTTTCATTAGCCAAATTAATAAGATTTTCGCAGGCTAAATTTATATCGCCTTTAGCGTTCATGACAGCACTACAAATTTCTTCATCTTCTACTACTGCCGTAAGCCCATCAGAACAAAGAATAAACAAATCATCACTAAAAACAGGTTCTATCCTGATATCCACCTTAACCATTCCTTTTGTCCCCAAAGCACGTGTAATTACATTTTTTTGTCTAAAACTTCTGGCTTCTTCTTCATTTATTTCTTTATCCTGAAGTAATTCATTAACCCATGAATGATCTTGAGTTAATCTTTTTATTTTCCCTTTTCTCATTCGATAAACTCTACTATCACCCACATGCGCAACACAAATATCGTTTCCATCTAAAACCACTGCAACAACAGTAGTCCCCATACCCCGTAAATAAGGATATTTAACAGCTAGTCTAAATATTCTACGATTAGCAAGACGAATTGCTTCAACTAAATTACATGCTTTAAGTGAAAGAGCAGATTTTTTTAATTCCGGCCGTAAAGACAAAAAATTTCCGTTTTTAATGAGTTTTATATAATTTATAATTGTTTCTACCGCTACAGCACTGGCTATATCACCTGCCGATTGCCCACCCATTCCATCACAAACAAGATAAAGGTTTTCTTGCACATATTTTCCCATTTTATCTTCATTTAAAGAACGTTTCTTTCCTACATCCGTTTGGGAAGCCATTCTTAGCAACATAAAAAAATTTCTCCTTTTGTCTTATTTCTTATCAACTCTCAGTTAAAAAAAAATACAAAAAAATTACTCAACCATCCCGGACAAATATCAATTTTTGCTTTTTCTTTTCTACTTAAAGTATAATCTTTTTTAAAAACATATCTTAAATATCCCTACTAGTTCCTTTTTTCGTTTTTATTATTTTCGAACAAAACCTGGGGTCTTTTTCTTTTTTTCCTTTTTATAATAAATAAATTTGTAAAAATCGTCATTAATACTAAAAGAAAACCTCCCAAAAATTTAATACAAAAAGGAAACAATTTATTTTCAAAAGAATATCTTCCTGAATGCCGGGTATTGGAATGAAACATAGGCCAAACTACCTGGTTTTTAAATATTTTTGTGTTAGTCGAATAAACCCCTATTCTATTATCCATACAACTACTTACAATATCAAGATATCCATTTCCTTGCACATCGCCTACTACAGCAGAAGCAGTAATAGGTATAGACGAAATTTTTTCTTTAAACAAAAGACGGTTTACTTTATCAGAAAGATTGGCTCTACCTCTCAAAACATATAAACTTCCGTCTTCATTACCAATTATTATATCCGCTATTCCGTCCTTATCCAGATCAGCCAGGGCAGGTGAAGAAATTATTCTGTTTTCTACCCCCGTATCATACTTCCAAAGAAGCTCTCCGGAAATCCCCTTTATAGCAAATATTCCCCCATTACAACTGGCAACAATAATATCCAGATTGTTATCGCCGTCTAAATCTGTTAAAACCGGTGAAGAATAATAAAAAGGAGAAATTTTTTCTGAAATTGGTTCAATATAATAAGGGTCCCAAAGTAATTCTTTATCATCTCCTCTCACCACAGATACATAATATTGTTTATCAGCAATTACAACATCCGGGATTTGATCTCCATCCAAATCACCCTCAGCTGCTGTTGGAGTTATTTCGTTAAGCGGCAAATAAATACCCAGATTTTTATTTATCACTTCTGTAAGGTATATAATATTATCTACCTCTGCTTTACCATTAAAAAAATACAATTTCCCCTCAATAGTTCCAACAACTGTTTTAGCACTTCCCCTTTCTACAAATACCATAGGGGAAGAATAAATATTTCCTACCACATTTTTTATTTCTATTTTAGATTCAAAAAGAGGAGAATAAATAAAATAAACCCTTCCCTGTTCAGAACAAATTACTATATCCAGCCAGTTATCCCCATCTAAGTCATAAACTACCGGAGAAGAACGCAAATTCCCCCCCAATATTTCACTTTTATAAATCAATTTACCGGTAGGCCCATCGATAATATAAAGGCAAGAATCATTCGAACCAATAATAATGTCTTTCGCACCATCTCCATTCATATCTATCAAAGAAGGCGATGATACTATTTTAGTTCCTATTTTAACAGGTTCTTCCCATATCTTTTCTCCTGTTTTACCACTCCAGGCATAAAGATATCCGCCGGTCGTAGCAAGGACAATTTCATTTCGCCCATCGTTATTCAAATCTCCTATTGCCGGAGAAGAAGTAATTGCATAAACTTCTTCTGAAGAAAAGTAATCAGGAGTCTGCTGTAAAATTTCTCTTTCTTCATCCGTTTTAAAAGTCATAAAGAGTTTCATCGTAAACATATTCGGCTTATGTTTAATTATCAAAATTCCTCTTATTCCGAAATAAAATAAAAATAAGCCCGTTAAAACAAGCGCTGCTGATAAAAATTTAAAAAAAGGATATTTGAATCTCACCAGAAAAATACCTGCTTTGGTAGGAGGAGAATAATCATGGTCATCTTCCTCTACAAATCTGAAAATCGTACGTCCGATTAGAATTTCATCCTTAGACTGCAAAAGAATCGATTCATCTTCTCCTACTTCTTTTTTATTAACAAATGTTCTGTTTCTGCTTCTTTTGTCAGTTAAAACATATTGGTTATCCTGAAAAGTAATAGTCGCATGTCTTCGTGAAACGCTGGGATCAACATTTCCCCAGAGAATAATTTCATTAAAAACATCACTCCTTCCAATTCTCGTTTCACCATACTCTAATTCATATTTTTTACCTTCAAAAGCACCATGAATACCCAGCAAATTATACGACTTTAATTCTTTTTTTCTTCTTTGAATTTTTTCTCTTAAAACCAAAGAATAAGGACTTATTCCAATTTCATCATTAACTTTTAATTGACTACTTTCTATTTTTTTCCCGTTCACTAAAGTCCCATAAGCGGTTTTTAAATCCTGAACTACAAACTGGCTATTTTCTTTCTTTATTATGCAATGTTGTAAAGAAACCATCTTATCTTCAATTCTAATATCACACTCTTCCGCACTACCTACAACAATTTGCCGGTCATCCAAAATACATTCTAAAATAATTTCTGCTTTTTTCTTTAACACTAATTTAAACATTACCCCCCCTGCTCTTTTAAAAAATAATTGTTTATTACCGTTTTTTTTCTAAAACACTATTTTCTTTTTCTTCTTCTGGAATTAATTTTCCGAACTTCTTTGCTCAGGGCTTTTTTAACTTTACGGGAATTACTAAGCATATTAGCAAACATATCTTCTCCTATTTCTTCACTAAGTTCTTCTAATAAACTCATTTTTTCCTTCACCGCAATAAATTCTGCCCGTATTTTTTTAGGAATAGGAATATTACCCATTAAACGAGGTAAATCTTTCCGAACCTCTCTGATAATTTTTTTCATATCTACCGAACCCCTTACCTGCATTGATGAAGAACTTTTATCTAGTACTGCCTTAACCTCTTTTCTTATCACCATTTTAACTTGAGGAGAAGTACGAATAATTCGGCTAATTGCACCCACACTAGTGGTTTTTCCACCTTTTCCTGCACTTAAAAAATCTATTTTTTCCTCTAAAAGATCAATCCTCTGTTCGGTTTTTTGAGTTAAAGCTCCGCCTTTTGCCAGCAATGGTAATTCTTTTTTAATTTCAGATAATATCATACCCATATTCTCTTTACCTACTCCTCCTTTTTGCAAAACAGCCAACTGCTGTTTTGTTTTATTTAATTGAGTAGTTAAATTACGCACTTTTTTATCCAACACTTTTTGATATTCCATTAAAGTACGAGTAAATTTATCATATTCATAAAGAGCCACAAGCAAATCTTCCCTTTTTATCGTTGCTGTTGGACGAAAATATCCTTTTCCATATTTACCAATAAAACTGTTTAACACCCCATTCGTTTTAAACTTTCTAATTATATTTCTAATCTTAGGCTTGACATCTTTATACTCTTGAGCATTAAGTTTCATTGGCAAAATCAACAGACCTAACATCAATACTACTTTTAAAATCCTTTGTTTCATTTATTCTTACCCCCTATATTTCAAATTATTTCTTTATAAAAGTATCATAAATATATTCTTTTGTCAATTAGATTTTGCCTGTCTACTTCTCTCTAATAAATTAGTCTTCTAAAAACTGTAATTTTTATAAAATAATACTAATAATAATACTGTTTTCCATCTACAGTAAGAAACTAAATTATAAAGTTATTTTACTGCTAAAAGCTTTTAACGAATAACATTTTTAGTGTATATAAAAAAAATATTTAATTTTAAAACTTTACACTCTGCTCTATTTTTGTAATATTTTGCTTAATCCAATCAATTGTTTTTTCTAACCCGGTGGAAAACTCTACTTTGGGTTCATACCCTAAAATTTTCCTTGCTTTGACAATAGATGCTCTTCTACAGCTTGCTTTATCCCATTTTCTTCTTTCCTGAAAAATTATTTCTTTATTATTTAAACTACTATTTATTGATTTTGCTAAATCAATAATCTTCGTTTCTTTTCCTGAAGCAAGGTTTATTGCCTCACCGACTGCTTGAGGAATTACCCCGGCAGCTAAAATACCCTTGACTATATCTTCTACATAAGTAAAATCCCTTGTTTCCCTGCCTGTCCCGGTAATAGGCAAAGGATGCTTATGCATTGCCCAATAAATAAAATTAGGGATAACATTTCGATATTTGCCGGGTATTTCTCCCGGACCATAAACATTAAAAAACCTTAATCTTACTACCGGTAAAGAATAATAATTGTAAAAAAAATTACAATATAATTCCCCTACTAACTTAGTAACCTGATAAGGGGTATCCAGATTTATTGATATATAATCTTCTTTTAGAGGTAAGGGGGCATGATTACCATAAACAGAACATCCGGAAGAAGCATAAACAATTTTTTTTACCCCTGACAAATTAGCTTGCTGAAGAATCCTTAATGTCCCTATCCCACTTACCATTAAATCTCTTTGAGGATGTTCAACAGAATTTTGGTTGGCAAATAAAGCAGCTAAATGAAACACATAATCCGGCTTTTCCGAAAAAAGTTCTTTTAACAATGTTTCATTTAAAATATCCCCTTCAACAAAAACAAGATTGGAAACTTCAGGAATATTCCATCTTGAAGAAGAAGAAAGATCATCTATAATAACAATTTTTTTTAATTCCAACTCAGCTAAAGCGTAAATTAAATTACTCCCGATACAGCCGGCACCACCGGTAATAAGTACTTTTTTATTTTTATATTCTTTTAAAAAATTATTTTTTACCATAACCCTAAATAAAATCCCCCCCCTTTATTGTTTGAGAATTTTCTTAAATATTATATCGTATTTAGCTATACAAATATGTCTGGCAAAATACTTTTGGGCATACATTCTACCATTTTTACTTAATTGGTTCCTTAAAGAAAGGTTATTATATAATTTAATAATAGCCTGTGTCAACATTTGCGAATTTCCCGGCTCGACACAAAGTCCACATTGAGCCTCCTTAATAATCCGAATAGCATCCCCTTGGGAACTCATACTGGCAATTAAAGGACGGGCACTACTCATAATCGATACTATTTTCGAAGGAACTACCGGTGTTTTTACTTTTTCTTTGAGAGTTACCAGACAAATATCCGAAGCAGCTAAAACAGAAGGATATTTTTCTCTGGGTTGAAAAGGAACAAATATTACATTATTCAAATTATTCATTTTTACTTTTCTCTCTAATCCCTCTTTTTTAATCCCTCCTCCTACCAGAAGAAATACTATTTTCTCATAATCTCTTAATTGTAAAGCACTTTCCATTATAATTTCCATGTCCTGAGAATACCCCATCACACCTACAAAAGAAACAATAAATCTATTATTCAAACAATGGTCTTTTCTAAATTGGTTAAATCTGTCTGACGGCTTTATTAAATCCGTATCCACCCAATTAGGGATGACCTCTACTTTCTGAGGAAAAGCACCTTTATTAATCACATCCTTTTTATTTCCCGATGAATGAACGGTAATAAAGTCTGTCTTTTTATAAATAAATTTTTCTATAATTTCAAAGAATTTAATTAAATATCTGTTTTTTAAAACGTGCAGGTCTATTGCACTCTGGGGAAATAAATCCTGAATATTAATTACCAGAGGAATTTTTTTCATTTTAGCTAAAAAATATCCCGAAAGCCCTAAAGGAAGAGGGGGTGAATAAAGAAGAATAAGGTCACCAGCCTTAAAAAACAGGCCGACACCTAAAAAGCAAAAGGCAGTAATAAACTGATTTAATCCTTTAAATAAAGGAATGCTCCCGGAAAAACCAGGTATTCTTACTCTGATAACTTTAATTCCCGCTACTAATTCCTGTACCAGAAACTTACCCTTATAAGAATCCACTATTTTTTTATCTACATTATATCTGGGAAATCCTGTAATTAAAGTAACCTTGTACTTTTTTTTGGCTAAACTTTCTGCAAGTTCGTAAAAAAGGTGAGAAGCAGAACCAATTTCGGGAGGGAAATACGCAGTTAACAATAATACTTTTATCATTTTTATAAAACTTCTTCCAATTCTATTTTAACACACTTTCCTGTTTTAAGAGAATCTAACGCTTTAAAAGTAGCTAAAGAGGTATATAAGTATTGCTTAAAAAAATCCTCATGATTAAATCTATCCGCATCAAAAAAACAATTCAATTCATTAACATAACCTAAATCCTGAGACATTTTAACAATCCGTCTCTTCTTATTTCCTTTAACCATTATTAACTTTTTAAAATCTTCTATCATTACCACAGAATCTTCAGAGAAAATTTCTATCCTCTCTCTGGAAAAAGCTTTGGATCCTTTTGTGTTATAAATAATTGTTCCTACCGAACCATCGGAAAGACATACAGTTAAGCAAACATTGTCACCATGGGAATACTTACCCTGGTTTCCACCTATAGACTCAACATAGATTTTTTGCGGGTGAGCATTGGTAATAAATTGAAAAAAATCAATAAAATGACATATCTCGCCAATAATTCTTCCGCCGCTAACCTCTATGTCATTCACCCAATGGCCATCGGCAACATTTCCCGCATTAACTCTATAATTCAGCATTAATGCCGTACTTCTTTTTTCCAAACAAGACTTGGCTTGCATAGTTAAAGAACTAAATCTTCTATTAAACCCTACCATTAACCTTTGTCCTGAGCCGCTAAATATTTTTACTATCTCTTTTAACTCAGCAATATTAAGACATAAGGGCTTTTCTACAAAAACATTTTTCTCCGCTTTTAACCCATCTATAATCATTATAGAATGAAGATTGTGCTGGGTAGAAACAATAATACTTCCTATCGATTTATCAGTTAAAATTTCTTTATAATCTGACGAGCAATAATTGAATCCGAATTTTTTCCCGACTTGTTGGGAAGATATACCTTTAGTAGTAGCTATACCAACCAGATTTATTCCGTTAACTTTTTTTAAAGCCGGCAACAAAATATTTTTAGTGAAATTTCCTCCCCCAATAACACCAACATTTAATCTGGAAAATTGTTTTTTAAGGCTGTCCTGTTTAAAAACCAGCCTTGTTTTTTTTGCACTATCATTAATTTCTAAATTATCACTATACCTGAAAACAACCCCTATATGAGGTTCTTTCTTTTTAAGAATCATATCATAACATTTTAAGGCTTCTTCTATTTTAAAATAATGGGTAATTAATTTATCCATTTTTACTTTGTTTCTGATTAAAAGATCGATAAAATGCTCTATATTCCTTCCCTGTGTCCAACGATTAATTTCCGGATGATAATCATTTTCCTCACCTGCTGCCCTGGCTACAATAAAAGATAATTCTTTTTCCCAGAAAATTTTTCTGGTTAATTTTAAATCAGCTACACCGACTAAAACTATTCTTCCTTTTCTCCTGACAATATCTTCTGCCAATCGAACAGGTTTTGTATCACCGCTTGCCGCCGTAATAATTACTGCATCAAAACCATTCTTCCGGGTAAAATTTTCTACTTCAGACAAAATATTATCTTTATCTACCTTTAGACCTAAATCAACTCCCAATTCTTCTGCCAGATTTACTTTGTTTTTATCTAAGTCAATACCCACCACCCGACATCCATAAGATTTTAAAACCTGAACAGTAATTAACCCGATTAATCCCAACCCTATTACCGCAACATTTTCACCAAAAGTTAAATTGGCTTTTCTTATACCGTTAACGGCAATTGCTCCTATCATTCCAAAAGATGCTGACTCAAAATCCAGAATATCAGGAAACTTAATACATAAATTTTCCGGTATCCATATATATTGAGCATGCACAGCAAACCCTGCCCCGGCACAAACCACCCTGTCCCCCACCTTAAACCGACTAACTCCTTTCCCTATTTCTACAATCTCCCCACCGGAACTATATCCCATGGGTATCGACTCATCCAAACGATTCATCGCCTCTTTAAAAACACTTATAAATCCTTCTTTTAATGCTTTCTGATAAGCTAAACGAACCAGATCCGGCCGGGCAATTGCCTTCCCCAGTAAACTCTTTTTAGCCATATCAATCATTAACCTCTCTGTACCCACGCTAACCGCAGAACAAATATTTCGCACTACAACACCACCGGATTTACAAAAAGGGACAGAAACTTCTTCCAGTTTTATTTTGCCTGTTTTATAATTCTGAACCACCTGTTTCATTGTTTTTTATTCCTTATTCAAAAATTCAATCCGTATAATATTTTTATTTGTACAAAAAACCAGTTTAAAAATCAACCAAATTATATTCGGGAAACAGTCCATAGTCCACAG
>JAGLHV010000260.1 GCA_023143305.1 bacterium
TTTTGTTATTGCTCCTTCATTATTTGTTTTAAAGCTTATTTTGCATAACTAAAACACTGACTTTTTGCCATTAACGATTTTCTCCGCACTTTTTTTCAAAAGTGCGGAGAAAATAAAGCAGAAATTTATTCTATCTTACTTCCTTCTTCTTCAGCAATTTTAGCCGGTTCTTTCACCCCGGTTGATTCTTTTATTACTTGTCCTTCTACTACCGGTCTTTCTGATTCAGTAATCTCAAACCCAATAATTTTTAAAACTTCTCCCCCTGCATCTACAATTTCTACCCGCCAACTTCCAATCCATTCAGGTAAAATAGTTTTGTAACTCCAGGTACGAAAAGCAGGAGATTTTACATCCAAACCTACACTGGCCATTTGTTTATCCTGATAATACCATACATGGTTAACAGTTGTAAGAGTATCTGCTCCTTTAATAAAACTCAAACAATATACTTTTTCTACCGAAGACGGAAAAGATGTCGCTTCCCCTATAATCACTCTTTCCTCAACACCTGTCCCCACCTGTGCCCCATCAATTACCAGTTCTAACCCCGGCTCTTTAATTATTTCTGCTTTTTTCTCTACAGGTTCAGCTGGTTTTATAACCTTTAAAGCATCTGTTGATGTATCACTACCTTCCGTTTGTGCAAAACAAAAAATACTTCCTACGAAAAGAATCACCAATAAACTAACCAGAAAACATAATATTCTCTTCATTCATTCTCACCTCCCTTCTTTTTCATAATTTACTACATATATTTTTAAACTATCCAATCAACCCATTTTTCACCAATCTGCCTCAATCTATTTTTAATTAATTACAATTCTGTACTTTAAATTATTTTTAAAATTTCCATTTCCGGATTTTTTCCATATAATTGTAAGCAGTAATATCTATTTGTAAGGGGGTAATTGAAATTTGTTCCTCTTCAACAGCTTCCGTATCTGTGCCTTTATCCTTTACATTAATTGCATTTCCATTAGCCAGCCAGTAATAAATAAACCCCCGGGGATCTGTTCTTTTCTCAATCTCTTTCCCGTAAATTCTCTTTCCCTGCCGGGTAACTTTAAATCCTTTTATCTGATTTAGAGGCAAATTAGGAACATTAACATTAAGATAAACACCTTCCGGTAACCCATATTGAAAAACCTTATCTATTAGTCTACAAGAAATTTCAGCTGCTGTCTTAAAATGAAAATTACGCCTGGCTACTAAAGAAACAGCTATAGCAGGTAACCCTAAAATAGTACTCTCTATGACAGCTCCAACCGTCCCGGAATAAAGCACATCATCCCCCAGATTAGGTCCTTTATTTATTCCGGCAACTACGATATCTATTTTTTCTTCTTTTAAAAGGTCTAACAATCCAAATCTTACACAATCTGCCGGCATACCATCGACAATAAAAAAATTTTCCTGGATTTTTTTTACCCGCAAAGGCTTATATAAAGACATCGAATGACTTACTGCACTTCTTTCTCTATCCGGTACTATTACAAATACCTCCGCCTTCTTTTTTAGTCTTTCTACTAAAACATCCAATCCTTTACTATGTATTCCATCGTCATTAGTAACTAAAACACGCATATATTATTTTTTTCCTCTCTCTTTTCGTACTTAATATTTTATTTGTTTTTTGAAAAACCAAAATTTAGTATTAAATAATTGACAAAACAATTTTCAATCTGTTAAAATATATAATCTTTACTATCATAGTTAAATTAAATAAAAACAATAACAGACAAAATAGTTTTACATCTTTAAGGGGACATGGCGGAATTGGTATACGCGTAGCGCTCAGAACGCTATGGCCGAAAGGCTGTGAGAGTTCAAATCTCTCTGTCCCCATTTTTTACTTTTCCCACATTTTTTTAATGATTGTTTTTTATATTTATTTGACATATAAATATATATATTTTCCCATTACTAAACTAACACAACCCAATAAAAAAACTACCAAATAAACATTTAAGGCTAATTCATTTATTTGATCATCTTTCCTGTCTTCGGATATTTCCGTTACTTCCGTTCTTTTTATTTGTTTTAAGCGTTGTATTTTTTGTGTTTCTTCTTGTTTTTTCTGAGGAAGAGAATCCCTTATAAAGTTTGATAAGTCCTCAGCTAAATTTTTTTGAGAATATTTTTTTACATATTTGTCCAGTTTTTTTCTTATTATTTCTACATTTTCATATCGTTTTCTAAAATCTTTCATTAAAGCAATGTTTATGATTTTAGCTATGTCATAAGGTACTTCCGGGTTAAGTTTCCTAATATTTACCTGTTTTTTTTCTAATATCTGCCCTGCGGTCACCTCATTATTATCTAAATTGCAGAAAGGATGCCGGCCTCCTATCATTTCATAAGCAACGATGCCTAAAGAAAAAATATCCGTAAACACATCAACTTTTTCT
>JAGLHV010000261.1 GCA_023143305.1 bacterium
CTTATCTTGTATCTTTATTTGAATATTTAAGTATAGAGTACCATTTCAATAATCTTGCCCGGGGGGTCATTGATTCCCGGGATATTATCTATTTTTTTAGTATATGTCTGTTTTTTTATAGTATGACGTTGTATTTTGTAGGAAGCAGGAGGTGGAGATAAAAAATGAAAAAAGAAAATATTTTTAAATTTAAACAGGGAATTAATTCTGTAATTTCGGTTTTAATTATTTTAGGCATATTAGTAGTTTTTAATTTTATGATGTACCGGGTTTTTATAAGAATAGATTTGACCGGAGGAAATATTTATTCTCTTTCTAAATCTACTAAAAAAATGATTAGCAACTTAGATGATCCGGTGATAATTAAGGCTTATTTTAGTCGGAATCTTCCCCCTCCTTATAGTACTAACCGCCAATATATAAAGGATATACTTTCGGAATATAAAACTTATTCCAGAGGGAAAATAGATATTCAGTTTATTGACCCGTCGGAAGATGAACAAACACGGACCCAGGCCCGGATGGCCGGTATAGCTCCGGTAAGAATTACCCAGGTAGAAAGTGATAAATACGAAATGAAAGAAGGGTATATGGGATTAATTTTTCTTTATGAAGACAAAAAAGAAATAATTCCTTTTATCGGTCAAACCGGAACTCTGGAGTATGATATAACCAGCCGCATTAAAAAAATTACTAAAAGCAGTATGAAATCGGTAGGTTTTTTTACAGGTGACGGGGGAGCTGATATTTTCGAGCAACTACCCCAAATAAAACAGTTTTTATCCGAGCAATACAAGTTAAGAAGTATTTCTTTTAAGGAAGATAAAAAAAATCCGCACATAGATGCTTTAATTATACTTTTACCTCAGCAAAAACTGAGTGATTGGGAAAAGTACAAAATTGACCAGCATTTAATGATGGGAAAACCGGTTGCTTTTCTTTTAGGTAGAAATGATGTAAACCTGGAAACTTTTCAGGTTAAAACAATAGATGATAATTTAGATGACTTACTTAAACATTATGGTGTGGAAATAAGGCCGGGAATGATTTTAGATGCTCAGTGTCAGATGATTACTTTGCAGACAAGAAGAGGGCTTTTTACTGTTAATAATATGGTAAAGTACCCTTTTTTCCCTTTAGTTAGTTCTTTTAAAAAAGATAATTTTATAGTAAAAGGATTGGAAAGAGTTACTTTTCCTTTTATAAACCCAATTAAAATAGAAGCAATTTCAGCTGAAAAAGAAAAGGGGACAAAAGGAGAAGATTTAAAAGTAGAGGTTCTTGCTCAATCATCGGAAAAGAGCTGGTATAGAGAAAATGTCAGGGATTTGAATCCGTTAAGGCAATATTCTCCATCGCCTGATGACGAAAAAGGCCCTTTTAATTTAGCGGTAACAATAAAGGGTAGTTTTAAAAGTTTTTATGCGGATAAAGAAATTCCTTCCGGTCCGTCGGAGAATATTTCTGAAAAGAAAGAGGAATTAATAAAACAAAGTCCCTCTACCCGGATTTTAGTAATGGGTAATTCAAGATTTATTAGTATAGGTGACCGGGCGGGATTGAATTTCTTTTTGAATATAGTTGATTGGCTGGCTCAGGATGAGGCTTTGATTTCCATTCGTTCCAAAGAGGTTGTTTATAGGCCGCTTAAAGAGCTTTCTAAAGGGTGGAGAAGAGTCGTTAAATATGTTGATATATTTCTTGTGCCGGTGATGCTTATTATTTTTGGATTGACCTTGTGGCGAATTCGTCGTTTTCGCCGAAAAGGGTTAACTCTGGAAAAAATAGGCTAAATAATAGTTGAATTTACAAATTAAATTATAAATTTTTAAAAAACGAGGATAAAAAAAGATGAAGTCAAAAAAGGTGATTATATTGTTAGCTGTTTTTTTAGGATTGTGTTTAATAACCGGTCTTAATCATTATTGGTCTGATAAACAGGGAATATCCCAGTGTTTTATTAGTGTAAATGAACAGGAAATTTCTAAGATTGAAATAATTAGAAAAGAAGAACTTTTTGTTTTTGAAAAAAAAGAAGATTTATGGCAAATTATGCAGACAATCCAATATCCGGCGAATCAGTCTTTGATGATTGGTTTAATCGATTATGTAAGAAAGCTTACTTTAGATGGAATTATTTCTACCAATCCTCAAAAACACAGGAAGTTTCAGGTTGATCAAAAAGAAGGGGTACAGGTAAGTTTTTATAACCGGGAGGGGAAAAAACTTGTTAATTTTATTTTAGGTAAAATGGGAACGGATTATATGCATTATTATTTTCGCTTTCCTGATGAGCAAAAGGTTTATTTAAGTAAAGGGGTATCCAGGAATTTCGTTGATAAAGAAATAGAAAAATGGCGGGATAGAAC
>JAGLHV010000262.1 GCA_023143305.1 bacterium
ATAATATTTATAAATGGACAGGAGACTTCATTTCGGAATTGGTTAAACTTTAAACCGGTTAAAATAATTAAAAATCAGTGAGCTCAATCGTTATTTGAAAATATTAAAATTAATTGGAGAAAATAATGAAACTAATGTATTTGGTAGTAGAGGTTAATTTAATACTGTGGGGGATAGTTCTTGGACAATTATTATTTAATTCAGAAAATGTTGATTTTACAACATTAAATTTTACAGTTTTTGTTGGCTTCGTATTTGCAGTCGTTGCACAGCATTGGGCTTACTACAATCTCTATAAAAAAAATAAAATAAAAACCGGATAACGATTTGCTGACCTGACTGTTACTCGCCACCTTTAGGGGAAAATAGGGGACATACCACATTAAGTTTTCAAGAGTATAATTTACCTGTCAGATAAAACCCATAAAAACAGATTAATATAACTTTAAGTAACCGATTATCTTTCATCAGAAAACATGGGGTATGTAGCTTAAAGTTTTAAACTATGGACAGAAAAAACAAGAAATGTATTATTTATACATTTGGCGAGTAAATATCTGATATCCCATAACTATATTTTTATCTTGACAAACAAATAGGACATATGGTATATTATTATTGAATGAAGCATATAGGACATATGTCCTATATGTGCTTTGGAAGAGAATTATTTATAAAGTTCGTAATAGTTTTTTTATAAGCAATTAGAGGGGGTATTAAAAAATGAAAATACATTTTTTAACCGCTAAAGAAAAGTTGGAAAAAATCCTTAAAATAACCGGGGTATCCCGTTCCGAGCTTGCACGGCGACTGGAAGTAAGCTATAAGACTATGTATCGCTGGCTGGATAAAAATGTCGTGCCGCATCCTTCTCAGTCTAATGATATTGAACAATTATTTAAAGAATATGTGGATTTAAGAAATGTTGTTTTGCAATTGCGTAATAAGCTAAAAAATCCTATCCAGATATTAAAGAATAACAAAGAAATACGGGATAAATTTTTTTTGGAAATGACCTATCATTCTAATGCCATAGAAGGAAGTCGTTTGACGGTAAAAGAGACTGAAAGGGCTTTTGAAGGAAAAATGGTGAGGGGGAAGGAATTATTTGAGATTTTAGAGGCCGTCAATCATAGAAATGCTTTGGAGTTTCTATTGGATAAGATTTGTTGCGACTTTAAAATTGATCAGAATTACATCTTGAAACTGCACGAAATAGTAATGTATAATTTTGGTAATAAATTACCCGGTAAATACCGGACAGGGTTTGTTAATCTGACTAATACGGAAAAAGTACTTCCTTCGGCAGAGGATGTTCCTCTCAGGATGGGTAAGTTAGTTAAAAATATTAATAATTATCAAAAAGAACCTATAAAAAAAATTGCCCACGACCATTATGAATTTGAAGTTATTCATCCCTTTTTTGATGGAAATGGAAGGGTAGGAAGACTGATTATGATTACCCAGCTTTTAAGCAAGGGTTTTGCCCCGGCAATTATTCAGATAGAGGATAGGTATAAATATTATATGGCCCTGGGTAAAGCCGATTATGGTGATTACAAAAATATTGTCCAGATGGTTTGTGATTGTATCATAAAAGGATACCATTTTTTTGAAAAGAATACAAAAAATAGTTAAAAATTATTTGGTTAAAAATTTTTTCAAAAAGAGGACAAAACACTTTAAAAAAAAACACTTGACAAAATTTAGGTTAAGTTGTATAATTACAATTGGGAATGAAAACCATTACCATTAGGAGATGATTAAAGATGCCCGGACGAAATGGCAAAGGGCCACCATGGTGGCACGGAAAATTTAGAAGCTGTGGTTATAGGCTAACTATACCCAGAGAAATGATTTTAGATGTTCTAAATAAGGCAGCAAAACATTTAAGTGCCGAGGAGATATATCTGGCGGTGCAGAAAGTGTATTCGGCTATTGGACTTACTACGATTTATCGCACTCTGGAATTATTGGTACAAATGGGCTTGGTTTTTAAATTTGATTTTGGAGATAAAAGATCGCGTTATGAATTAGCGGACGGGCCTAAGGGGATAAGACATCATTATCATTTGGTATGCACAGGTTGTGGTAGAGTAATAGATTATACGGATTTTATTGATGAAGCCAAGGAACTTCTTTTGCAAACCCAAAAGGGTCTTACTAAAAAATATAATTTCAAGATTACTAATCATCTTATTCAGTTTTACGGGTTGTGTGAAAAGTGCCAAAAGTAAAAAATGATGGAAGTCTATATTTTTTTTGCCATAAATGAAAATGGTTATCATTAGTAATAAAAGAAAGGAGGTGATTAAAATGCCAGGTGGAAATGGAACAGGTC
>JAGLHV010000263.1 GCA_023143305.1 bacterium
TAGTCCATAGATAACAGATAAAAGATAAAGACAGTTAAAAGACAAACAAAAGTCCATAGTCGACAGTCCATAGATAACAGATAACAGATAAAAGATAAAGACAGTTAAAAGACGGTTGAATTGCCTGTCCGCCAGTCTGTAAGGCGGAGTTTAAATTAGTTAAATTGGTTAAAGACAAAAGAAAAGTACAGGCACAAAGGCATCAAGGCACAGAGGCACAAAGTTAAAAGATAAAGAATAAATTCAAAACAAAAAAACAAAAGACAAAAATAAAAGAAAAGGACAATTATGAAAAGAGGGAAAGATGTTTGAATTAATGGTTGAAACCCATTTCAATGCTGCCCATAAATTAAGAAATTATAAAGGAAAATGTGAAAAATTACATGGGCACAACTGGAAAATAGCGGTTTTTCTAAAGGGCACTAAACTGAACAAAACAGGAATGATTATGGATTTCGGTCAAATAAAAGAAGAAATAAAAAAAATAACTAAAAAACTTGATCATGCTTATTTAAACACTACCTCTCCTTTTAATAAAATCAATCCCACTTCAGAAAACATTGCTCAATACATATTTAAAAAAATGAATTCTCTTATAAAAAAACAACAATGCGAAGTATCCAAAGTAACCGTGTGGGAAACAGAAAAAAACTGCGCTACGTATTCCCGGGAAGATTAATATAAAAAATGAAAAACAAAAAAGCAGTCGTTCTTTTAAGCGGAGGCATAGACTCTTCTACTACCCTTTATATTGCCCTAAAAAAAGGGTATGACTGTTTTTGCCTTATTTTTGATTATGGACAAAAACACAAAAAAGAAATTCAATATGCTAAGAAAATTGCTAAAGGAGCAAAGTGCCCATATGAAATCATCCATTTTCAACTTCCCTGGAAAGGCACATCATTGTTAGATAAAAAATTAAGTATCCCCAAAAACCGGACTACACAGCAAATAAAAAAAGAAATTCCTTCTACTTATGTCCCGGCACGTAACACTATATTTTTAAGTTTTGCCCTTTCTTTTGCTGAAGCAATAAATGCCGAAGTAGTTTTTAACGGAGCAAATGCCATAGATTACTCCGGATATCCTGATTGTCGGCCGGAATATTTTTCTGCTTTAGGAAAAGTTGCCTGTTTAGGAACTAAAAAAGGTATTGAAGGCAAAAGCATAAAATTTTTAACCCCATTAATAAAAATGACCAAAAGCGAAATAATAAAAACAGGCATAAACTTAAAAGTTCCTTACCGGTTAACCTGGTCCTGTTATCAAGGAGGCAGGAAACCTTGCCAAAAATGTGATAGTTGTCTATTACGGATAAAAGGATTTAAGGAATTAGGAATCACTGATCCTTTATTATCCACATCTATTAAACTATGAAAATAAACCAATTTAAAAAATTAGATATTCAGGAAGTCTTTTCCAGTATTCAGGGAGAAGGAATTTTTGTGGGAGAAAAACAAATTTTCATCCGGTTTTCCAGATGTAATCTCCGGCCGGGATGCAGTTACTGCGATACCAAAATTAAACCGTTGAACAATACTTTTTCTTTAAATCCGGCAAAAAATAAAACAGAAATTAAAAATGCAATTAACCAGTTAATAAAATTAATTAAAAATCTGGAAACTACCAGTGGCCCCCACCACTCTGTATCTCTCACGGGGGGAGAACCCCTGCTGTATGTTGACTATCTTGCTTTACTCATTTCGCAAATAAAAAAAATGAAATTAAAAACATATTTAGAAACTAACGGAACCTGTTATAAACAGTTTGAAAAAATTAAAAATAAAATTGATATTTTAGCTATGGATATTAAATTACCTACTGACTGCAGAAAAAGTTACTGGAGAGAACATAAAAAATTTTTAACTTTAGCTAACAATAAAAAAATATTCACTTTTATAAAAATTGTTTTAACCGCTAAAACTACTCAACAGGAAATACAAACATCCGTAAAATTAATAGCCGACATTAACAAAAACATTCCACTCATTCTTCAACCGGTTACCCCTGTAAAAAAAATATTTCCACCCAAAAACAATATAATCCTTGCTTACCAATCCCTGGCCGGAAAACATTTAAAAGAAGTAAGGGTTATTCCCCAAATCCATAAAATATTAGGTCTCAAATAATAACCCAGGCAAATTTTATATTTATTCTTCCTTTTTCTTTTTAAGAGAATTCATCCAGTTTGAAAATTGCTCTTTTTGTTTTGCCCGGCGTTCTCGTTTATAAGCTGCACCGGGAATATTAGGCCCAATTTCGTTTTTGATGATTGCTTTAATCTTATTAGTAAACCTTCGGGTAACTTTAACATTATTAAAAATATTGCCGGTTTCTTC
>JAGLHV010000264.1 GCA_023143305.1 bacterium
GTAAAACTACTTTGTGTAAACGAATCCTAAAAATTATTCCTAATCTGAGATTTTCTATATCAATGACTACCCGCCCGGGCCGTAAAGGAGAAAAAGACGGTAAGGATTATTTTTTTACTTCTAAAGAAGAATTTATAAAAAAAATCAAAGAGAAAAAAATGTCTGAATGGGCAATAGTTCATGGACATTATTACGGTACTCCCAGATATTTTTTGGAAGGTTGTTTAAAGAAGGGAAATAATGTAATTTCAGATGTTGATGTTCAGGGAGGAATAAAGATAAAAAAGAGATATCCTTTTAATACAGTTTTAATATTTGTGATTCCTCCTTCTTTGAGAATATTAGAAAGAAGATTGCGGGCAAGAAAGAAAGATGATGAAAAAACAATAAAAACAAGGTTAGATAATGTAAGAAAAGAATTAAAAGAAATAAAAAATTATGATTACTTAATTATAAATGATAGCATCAATAAAGCAACAGAGCATTTAAAAAATGTAATCCAAAGTGAACAAATGAGAACAAGGAATTTTTATTTGAAAAAAGCACTGGATAATTTCTCGGCCTAAATATTAGTATGTAGCGTTTATCGTAGAATAATTAATTATTTAAAAAAAGGAGGAGTAAAAATGAATGAGGAAAAAGATGGTTTGTTAAATGAAAAAATATTGGATACTAAGATGTGTAAGTATAAGTTAGTATTTTTGGCTGTTCAGTATACTAGAATTTTAAAAAAGAAAAAAAATCAGGAATTCAAGAACACTTATTTTTTAACCAGGGAATCTATTTTAGATATACTATCAAAAAAAGTAAATCAAAAGGAGATTAGGAGCGTATTAGAAGGGGAAAAGAAAAACAAGGAGGAGTCTTCCCAAAAGGAACCGGTTACGAGTAAAAAATGATGAGATGAGATATAAAAATCTATTTTAGGAAAAAGATAGAAAACTTTTGCGAAAATAGAAAATCCGGTTTTTTTATTTAAGAGGGTATGATATTGTTAAAGGATAAAACTATTGTTTTAGGGATTACCGGTAGTATCGCAGCTTATAAAGTTTGTGACTTAGTAAGGAAGTTAGTTAAATTGCAGGCGAAAGTGGTTTGTGTGATGACTAAATCCGCAAAGCAGTTTATTACTCCTTTAACGCTGCAAACGATATCCGGAAATCCGGTAGTGGAAGATATTTTTGGGGAGCCTTCAAAATGGGAGATTAACCATATATCTTTAGCACAGTCCGCTGATATGGTTTTAATTGCACCTGCTACTGCAAACATTATCGGAAAATTAGCAGGCGGGTTGGCTGATGATTTACTAACCAGTTTAATTTTAGCTGCCAGGGTTCCCATTTTAATTTGTCCTTCTATGAATGAAAACATGTATAAGAACGAAATTGTTCAGGAAAACATAAAAAAACTAAAAGGAAAAAAGTTTATCTTTGCCGGTCCTGAACACGGCGATTTAGCCTGTGGGGTAAAAGGAGAGGGTAGATTATTAAGGATAGATGAAATTGTAGGTAAGATAGAAAAAATATTAAGAGAAAGAGAAGCAAAAAATAAAGATTTAAAAAATAAAAATATTCTAATTACAGCTGGACCTACTCGGGAGTATTTAGATCCGGTAAGATTTCTTTCCAACCTTTCTTCGGGTAAAATGGGATATGCTTTGGCCCAGGAGGCTCAGGAAAGAGGGGCAGAGGTGACTTTAATAAGCGGGCCTACTCATTTGCCTTCTCTTTTAGGAGTTAAGATTATTTATATAAAAAGTGCATTGGAGATGGAAAAAGAAGTTAAAAGATATTTCCCTTTAGCCGATGTTATTATTTCTGCTGCGGCGGTTTCTGATTGGCGTCCGGATAAGGTGCAAAAAGGAAAGATTAAAAAAGGCGAAAAACTTAAAGTTTCATTAGTAAAAACTGCGGATATTCTTGCTGACCTGGGAAAGAAAAAAGGGAATAAAATTTTAGTTGGATTTGCTGCCGAAACAGATCATTTACAAAAAAATGCATGGAATAAATTAATTAGAAAAAATTTAGATTTTATTGTGGCAAATAAAGTAAAAGAATCTTTTGGAAAACAAACTAATAGAATAATTATTATTGACCGAAAAAAGAATATAGAAAAATATCCTTTTAGGGACAAAAAAATAGTTGCTTCTTTTATTATTAATAAAGTTCTGGATTTCTTTCCTTAAATCAAGCTGCGGGGAATTAAACCCGATACCCTTCGACTTCCTACAAGGGAGTTTATGCTGAGCTAAGCGAAGTGCTCAGGATAAACTCAGCGAAGTGTACTCAGGATCAATTCGACTACAGAGTTTTT
>JAGLHV010000265.1 GCA_023143305.1 bacterium
TTGCCGGGTACAAAAGCAGAAAAATTACAGGAATGGATGGGCGCAATAAATGATAATTTAGATTTTCTTTTTGAAAGGAATAATCCTTCAGGGGTTAAAAAAAGCAGTCAATATCTTTTTGATACAGGAAAAATTGAGATAGAAGCATTAACTTATCTGCGGGGGCGGACTTTACCTCAGCAATATATCATCATTGATGATGCTCAAAATTTAACCCCCTTAGAAATGAAAACTATTGTTAGCCGGGCAGGAAAAGATACCAAGGTAATATTAACCGGGGATCCTTATCAGATAGATAATCCCTACCTTGATGCTGCCAGTAATGGATTAAGCTATGTTGTAGAGAGATTTAAAGGGCAGAAATTGTTTGGAAATGTAACCTTTGTTAAGAGCGAGAGAAGCGAATTAGCCGCTTTAGCTGCGGCATTATTGTAAGTGGTTAAGTTTTTTATTATTGCCGAAAGGAAAAAGTTTTCTTTAAGTGGTAGAATTAGAAGAATGAGGAACAAATAACAAGGGGAAAATAATATCACTGGTACAGCAGGGAATCCAGACGGCAAGAAACAAAAAGAAAAAAACAATAGTATAAGAAACCCAGCTTAACGGTTCGCCTATTGCCATAATAATATGAAAAAGAGAAGCCCAGGTACTTAATAAAACATGGCCAAAATGAGGGAATGTGGTACTAGGTTTAAAATGAGCAAGAAGAATACCCAAAAAGGCTAAAGGATTTACCATATACCATTTCTCAATAAAACCCAGGTGCAGATGTCTATGGGGCATATCTAATAAAGTTTCGCCTAAATAAGGAATTAAACAGTCGCTTAAAGTGGCTATGCCAATCGAACCCAAATAACCAATAAAAACTAAAGTCCAAAATTTATGTTTTCCCGGTGTGTGTAACTTATACATGGATACAGTAGCAAAAGCACTTAAGAGTACATGCAGGGGATGTAACAAATAAAAAAGATTAAAGGAAGTATCATCGGAAATATTTTGGAAAAGCAGCATAATAATAATTCCGCTAAATGCGCCTAAAGAAGTAAAAGGTGCATGGTGTTTCAACTCTTTAAAAATTAATTTAAACATTTTCTTTTCCTATTTATAAATAGAAATAAATTCCTGTTATAAAATTCTCCTACACGGTTTGCAGGGTTAAAAAATGTTCTTTGCTCGGAAAAAAATCAATGATAACCTTTTTTCGGGAGTAGGCTTAAATTTGCAATTAAATCGAAACTATTTTCATTTATGATAGTACTAAATAATTGTTTCTCTGTCAACTTTTTACCGAAGGAGAGTGAAAAAATGCTTGCCCTGGATTTTTTAATTTATTATACTTGCTGTTAGAAAGCGGGGAATAAAAAAACGGGTCATTTTCGAAAAAATATAAATTATTAAGTTTGTTCTTTTTTAGTAAAGGCTAAAAGCTAATAAATTTAGAATATAAATTTATAGTAAAGATTTAAAATATTAATTAAAGGAGTGAAAAAAATGGAAACACTGGTAGTTTTTTATTCAAGGAGCGGAAGTACGAAAAAAATAGGAGAGGAGATAGCCAAAACATTAAATGCTGATATTGATGAAATTATTGATAGAAAAGACAGAAGCGGAATTAAAGGTTTGTTTACCGGGCCAATAGATATTCTTTTAGATAAGCACACTAAAATCGAAAGCAAAAAAAATCCATTAGAATATGATTTAGTAATTATTGGAACTCCTGTTTGGTTGGGAACAATGACCCCGGCAATAAAAACATATTTAGCGGATAATGATTTCAATAGGGTTGCTTTTTTTTGTACTTATGGTAGCACACCCGGGAGAACATTTAATGAAATGGAGAAATCAACCAGAAAACCTGAAGCAGTGTTAGGAATAGTGAAAAAAGAGATAGAAAAAGATGAGACCAAAGAAAATATCAAGAACTTTAGTGATAGGGTAATTAAAGAAAGCATTTAATTTTTTTTAAAAAGATTATTAATAATTATTTAAAAATAAATTTAAAATAATACGGTTCTCAAAAGTGACAATTTATTAAGGAGGAAAGTCCATGGATTTATCTGCACTGTATAAAGTTAGTTACGGGATGTACATTGTTAGTTCAAAAAAACAAGGCAAAATAAATGGGCAAGTAGCCAATACTGTATTTCAGATAACCTCCAGTCCTCCTACGTTAGCCGTTAGTATTAATAAAAAGAATTTAACCCACACCTTTATTCAGGAAAGCAAAATATTTACTGTTTCTATTCTTTCACAAACAACACCAATGAGCATGATTGGAACTTTCGGTTTTAAATCGGGTC
>JAGLHV010000266.1 GCA_023143305.1 bacterium
CCCGGACTAAAGCGCAATGCATTTTTAAAAAACTTAATAGCTTTTTTAAAACTTTTATTCTTAAAATATTTTTTACCTTTATTAAAATAAAGAGAAATTAAACTACTTTTTATTTCCTTCTTTCCTGCTAATCCTCTCTTATTCCGGGGAGACAATGCCAGTAATTTTTTAAATACTTCTAAAGACTTTTCTAATTTTCCTGCTTTACGAAGAGCATGCCCCTTTTTATATAAACTATCTACTTTTTGCTTAAAAACTTCCTCTTTAGCGATTTGAATAAGATCAAGCACATTACCATAATTAGGATCAATTTTTGCTACAATATACCATTTCCCCAAAGCCAGGGCATATTTCCTCCCTTTATAAAAATTCAATCCTTCCTGGTAATACACTTCTGTTAAATGTTTCCTTGCCCTTTTTATTAAATTTTTACAATCTTTATATCCCGGACTAAGTACAAGTGTTTTTTGCCAAAGTTCAACAGCCTTTACCAAATCTCCCTGAGTATAACAATCTAATCCCCTTTGATAATATCGCTCAATAACTTTTTTCTTTGCTTTCTTTGTTCCCCCATAATTAATTATCTCCTTAATCCCTTCTCTAAAAATTGAAATTTTTTTATTTTTCGGATCAAGAAGCAACATTTCTTTTACTCCTATCAAGGCATCTCCAAATCTATTTTCCTTATAGGCTGAAATAGCATCTTTGTATAAAAAACTGAACATATTTTTCATTATTTCATTTTCTTTTTCCTGAACTATCTTTTGATAAACGACTTTATCCTCCCCTCTTAAAAAAGGATCCATTCTAAGCATTTTATCAATTTCGGCACTTTTTTTACTGGCAAATAAACACGAAATACTAATATTTACAAAACATATTATTATAACAATTACTTTACCTACGACAGTTATTTTCACTAACTTTACCTCTCTTTTACAATTTATAATCTTTTAAATATCAATAAATACTAAATTTACAGACAACGAATATTAAAATTCATTTTATTTCTATACGGTCGCCTTTTTGGGTTTTAGTTTCAAAAACTTTCCCGGCAGGAAGTTCAATCACTCCATAAGCACCCCAAACCCACGGACTTATTTTGTAAGGCTTCAACTCTGAAATAATTTTTATAATTTTTCCTTTTTTATTAAAAAAAATCACATCAATTGAAAAACGCATAAAAAACGTATGAATCGATGAAGTTTTTAAAATTATTAAACCTTCTTTTTCCTTTAACCTTTTCCTTCCCATTAAACCAACGAGTCGCGAAACAAACGAGTTTGCTTCCCCTGCCTTTTCTGCCAAAAAACAATTTTGGGTAAAATTAAAAACTTTTTTTATTATCACTACTTCCCCATAAAATAATTTAAAATCAAAGGAACCAAAATTATTACAAAAGTCATCGGAAAAATAAAAAGTATCATTGGAAATATCATTTTCGTTCCAATTTGTGCTGCCTTTTTCTCAGCCATTTGTAAACGCTTCATCCTTATTTCTGCTGCATAATCACGCATAATATTTACCAGATCCGTTCCTAATTCCTCTGTTTGGAGAAGCACGGAAATAAAAGCGCTAATTTCCGGAATCTCTATCCTCTTAGCCATATTTTTTAAGGCATCTCTTCTGGTTAAACCTATCCTTATTTCACCCAACATCACATTAATCTCTTCAATAAATGGATCTTCCTTCGTGTTTTTTTGCTTCGTAATTATTTTTTCAAAAGCTGACATAAAATCCATTCCTGCCTCCACGCATAAAGTTAAAAGATCTACCACTCCCGGCAAAGAAATACGAATACTGTCTTCTCTGTCCTTTATCCTTTTTGAAAGAAAATAATCCGGAACAAAAAAACTTAATATCACAACACCCACTAAAATCACAGGATTACTTATACCTTTTTTATACAAAAGAAATGCGGCAATACAACCCCCAACCACTGAAAGTTCTTTAAATACTAAAATATCTCCGGGCCGAAGATGCGATTGACCGCCTAATTTTGCCAGCTGCTGTTCCATCCTCATTTTTATTTTTCCCTGTTTAAAAAATTTTTTATTAAATTTTTTCAAAACCTTTTTAACGACATTAAACGCACCTTTCTCCTTTTCTATTACTTTTTCTCCTTCTAATGAATACAAATCCTCCACTGCATAATTATCCAGCGTGTTCCTTTTTTCCCGCAGTAAATACAAAAAATAAACTATTTGAAAAATAGCAACGAAAAATAAAACCGTACTTACTATTGGCATTCTTACCCCTTCCTAATTATTTAATTTCTATTCATTAAGACTTCG
>JAGLHV010000267.1 GCA_023143305.1 bacterium
AGAAAACACCCTGTTGGTGAAATTAATTTAACAGATATAGATAATTACTTAATAGCAAAAAAAATCAGGGTAGAAAAACATAGAAGTAAATATCAGGAAATATCGATAATAAAAATTTAGGGTTAAGAATGAATATACTGGCAATTAACGGTAGTCCGAAAAAAAATGGGAAGATAAGTAGAATAGTTAAGGAAATCATAAAAGGAGCATCAGAAGAAAACAATAAATGTGAAATTTTATATTTATCAGATATTAAAAACATAAATGATTGTAAGGGTTGTATGCAATGCCAGGAACAAGGAAAATGCATAATAAGAGATGATATTCTGATTGTTGAAGAGGCGATAAAAAGAAATGAAGTAATAATATTTGCTACGCCAACACACTGGGGAAATGTTTCCGGAATAATGCTGCGAATGATAGAACGATTATTCGGTTTTTTAATCGAAGAAAAACCATTAGGATTTCCTGTTGCTAAGGCAGGAAAGGGAAAGAAGGCTATATTGGTTACTGCCTGCAGTACATCCTGGCCGTTTAATTGGATATTTAATCAATCACGAGCTTGTTTTGGCCGGTTAAAGGAAGTTTGTAAATACAGCGGCATAAAGATAATAAAAACTTTTACTTTGCCTGGAACAACAAAGATGGATAAAATACCGCAAAAATATTTAATTAAAGCTTTTATGCTCGGAAGAAAGATTAAATAAAAATATGTTTTATTTTTTTATTGACAAATGATATTAATTTAGTATCATAAAGTAAAGGAGACAAACATGATGCTGATTAACAGGGATACAGACTATGCCGTTAGGGCCCTTTGTTTTATTGCGCAGAGTAAAAAAAACAAAGTGTCAGTTGGTGAATTAGTGAAAGAGTTAAAAATACCCAGGCCCTTTTTAAGAAAGATACTTCAAATTTTAAACAAGAAAAAAATGCTCAAATCATCCAAAGGACCACACGGTGGCTTTATCCTGGCTAAACCCGGCAATAAAATCCTTTTAACTGATTTAATGAAAATCTTCCAGGGGGTGCTAAAACTAAATAAATGTATTTTTAAAAAACAAGTTTGTCCGAACATGAAAACTTGTAAACTCAAAAAGAAAATTGACAAAATAGAAAAACATGTTATTTCCGAATTAAAAGGCATTACATTAGAACAGTTATCAGAAAAATAAAGATAAAAAGGGATAAAAATGGATACACTAAAAATTGCTTTTTTTGATACAAAACCATATGACCAAAAATTTTTTGATCTGGTAAATAGCGATTATAATTTTGAACTAAAATATTTCAAAAATCACTTAAGCAAAGAAACTGTTGAACAGGTGCAAGGATTTAACGTCGTATGTGCATTCGTTAACGATACTGTTGACAAAGATGTTATAAGGATACTAAAACAAGAAGGTGTTAAATTAATTGCTTTGCGTTGTGCCGGATATAACAACGTTGATTTAAGAGCGGCATTTAAAAATATTCATATTATGCGCGTACCGGAATATTCTCCTTATGCAGTTGCTGAACATGCGGTAGCCTTGATGTTGGGATTAAACAGAAAAATCTATCGGGCTTATTATCGTACCCGGGATAATAATTTTAGTATCAACGGATTACTCGGTTTTGATATGCACGGCAAAACAGCAGGCATTATCGGAACAGGAAAAATCGGAAAATGTCTGATTTCTATTCTTAAAGGCTTTGGGATGAATATTATTTGTTTTGATCTTCATCCGGATGAGTCATATGCAAAGGCTGTGGGGATTAATTATGTTCCTCTTGCTCAGCTTTATAGTCAATCGAATATTATTTCTTTACATTGTCCCTTAACCCCTCAAACCCAGTATATGATTAATCATGAAAGTATTGCCCAAATGAAAGAGGGAATAATGATTATAAATACGGGTAGGGGAAAATTGATTAAGACACAGGCATTGATAGAGGGTCTTAAAAGCGGAAAAATCGGGGGAGCGGGGCTTGATGTATATGAGGAAGAAAGTAATTACTTTTTCGAGGACTTTTCTGCTTCAATGATCAGTGACGATGTATTAGCACGGCTACTGACTTTTTCCAATGTGCTGATAACTTCCCATCAGGGTTTTTTTACCAAAGAAGCATTGACTAATATAGCTCAGACAACTTTTGATAATATTGTTGAATTTTTTAACGGCGGATATTTAAAAAATGAGATTTGTTATCATTGCGGAGAAACATGTATAAAAAAAGATAAAAAACGTTGTTTTGATTAAAATTGTAATAAAGGGTAATGTCAAAAATAAAATGATAAATACTCAGAGAAG